>NZ_BBOC01000004.1:0-132825 GCF_001485335.1 Type-D symbiont of Plautia stali
TAGCTTTTTTTTATGCCTGTTAACTTGCGTTTTTTGACGCTATTTAAGTTACATAATTTTCCTTGTTTCCAAAAAAATGAAATGCGTTCCATTTTTAATCAGGGTAGAACGTTTTTATCATTCCGTGCCATCTTTTCCAGGGTATCTGCCTGTACCGATCGGCGTTTTTTCGGGCAAAAAACACCATTCTGTGTCTTAGATCAAAAAAATACCCCCTCTAAGGGGGGGGAAATCCCCGCAAGACCTGTCAAAATATGATTGTTAAATGCACGATCCATGCATGTGAATACCCGCTACACTAAAATTAACCTCACAAACTGAAGCGATTTAGCTGGCATGAAGGGGTTCATTTGTTAATAATATGATGCTGGTGTTAATTAATGTTTGAATGCTTTTGTCAAAGTTGACAAAAGGTTATAGAAAGGAGTAAAAAACCCCATAAAAGTGCTGCTTATTTGATAATGACGGCATAGTTTATAAGGTTTTTATCCTTCCCTTGAATCGATGTGGTGTGTTTGCTGCAACAGTGCAGGATGCCAACGCCACTTTTGATGAGTAAGCAAAGAGTATGTCGACAACTACAGAAGTGATCGCTCATCACTGGGCATTTATTGTTTTTATTGTTATCGCGTTTGGCCTGTGTGCCTTTATGTTGACCGGTGGTTGGCTGTTAGGTGGCCGTGCACGAGCGCGTCACAAAGACACCCCGTTTGAATCGGGTATCGAATCCGTTGGTGATACCCATATACGCCTCTCCGCTAAATTCTATCTGGTTGCGATGTTCTTCGTTATTTTCGACGTCGAAGCCCTCTATTTATACGCATGGTCGACCTCAATCCGCGAAAGCGGCTGGGTGGGCTTTGTCGAAGCCGCAATTTTCATTTTGGTGCTCTTGGCTGGCTTGGTTTATCTGGTGCGCATTGGTGCGCTGGATTGGGCCCCTGCGCGTCGTCGCGTCGTGGTCAAATCAATCCCGGTTAGTCACAACCACACCAACCCTCATAAGCAGTAAAAGCGAGGCAATAACATGGACTACACGCTGACACGCGTAGACCCGAACGGCGGCGGTGATAACGATCGTTATCCTTTGCAGAAACAGGAGATTGTGACCGATCCCCTGGAGCAGCACGTTCATCGCAGCGTCTATATGGGCAAGCTCGAACACGCCCTGCATGACATGGTGAACTGGGGTCGTAAAAACTCTCTCTGGCCTTATAACTTCGGTCTTTCCTGTTGCTACGTGGAAATGACCACGTCATTCACTGCGGTGCATGACGTGGCGCGTTTTGGTGCGGAAGTTATGCGTGCCTCTCCACGTCAGGCTGACTTTATGGTAATCGCCGGTACGCCATTTACCAAAATGGCGCCGGTTATTCAGCGTTTGTATGACCAGATGCTGGAACCAAAGTGGGTGATCTCAATGGGCGCCTGTGCTAACTCGGGCGGCATGTACGACATCTATTCCGTGGTACAGGGCGTGGATAAATTCCTGCCTGTCGACGTGTACATCCCAGGCTGTCCGCCGCGTCCAGAAGCCTACATGCAAGCGCTGCTGCTGCTGCGTGAGTCCATTGGTAAAGAGCGCCGTCCACTGTCGTGGGTGGTAGGTGATCAGGGTGTTTATCGCGCCAACATGCAGCCAGAGCGTGAAAGAAAACGCGGCGAGCGCATTGCCGTGACTAACCTGAGAACGCCAGACGAAGTCTAAGCTTCCCGTACACGGATGGCACAGCGGCCGCAGCAGAACATCACAATTTAATGTGCGCCGCCATCCTGACGCCTTCTTTTGAGTGCCTGATAACAGGCCGGAATGGTGAGTAACGTATGACAGATTTAACCACGCAAGATCTCGCACAGCCGTCATGGCAAACCCGCGATCACCTGGACGATCCAGTGGTCGGCGAGCTGCGTAACCGTTTTGGGCCGGATGCCTTTACCGTTCAGGCCACCCGCACCGGCATTCCGGTCGTTTGGGTGAAGCGTGAACAGCTACTGGAAATTGTCGAGTTCCTGCGTAAGCTGCCGAAGCCGTATGTCATGCTCTATGACTTACATGGTTTCGATGAGCGTTTGCGTACTAACCGCGCGGGTCTGCCTGCCGCGGATTTTTCCGTTTTCTATCACCTGCTTTCGATTGAACGCAACCGCGACATCATGCTCAAGGTGGCGTTGTCTGAAAACGATCTGAATGTGCCGACCATCACTAAAATCTTCGCCAATGCCAACTGGTATGAGCGCGAAACTTGGGAGATGTTTGGGATCACCTTTAATGGCCACCCGCACCTGACGCGCATCATGATGCCACAGACCTGGGAAGGCCATCCGCTGCGCAAAGATTACCCGGCGCGCGCGACCGAATTCGATCCGTTTGAACTGACAAAACAGAAAGAAGATCTGGAGATGGAGGCGTTGACCTTCAAGCCTGAAGACTGGGGCATGAAGCGCAGTACCACCAATGAGGACTTTATGTTCCTCAACCTGGGTCCTAACCACCCCTCTGCGCACGGTGCATTCCGTATCATCCTGCAGTTGGATGGTGAAGAGATCGTCGACTGCGTACCGGATGTCGGTTACCACCACCGTGGTGCTGAGAAGATGGGCGAGCGTCAGTCATGGCACAGTTACATTCCGTACACCGACCGCATCGAGTATCTCGGCGGCTGTGTGAACGAAATGCCTTACGTACTGGCGGTGGAAAAACTGGCCGGTATCACCGTGCCGGATCGCGTTAACGTGATCCGCGTGATGCTGTCTGAGCTGTTCCGCATCAACAGCCACTTGCTGTACATCTCCACCTTTATTCAGGACGTCGGCGCAATGACGCCGGTGTTCTTCGCCTTTACCGACCGTCAGAAAATTTATGACGTGGTCGAAGCGATTACCGGTTTCCGTATGCATCCCGCCTGGTTCCGCATTGGCGGCGTGGCACACGACCTGCCGAAAGGTTGGGAGCGTCTGCTGCGTGAATTCCTCGACTGGATGCCAAAGCGTCTGAAAGAGTATGACAAAGCGGCACTGCGCAATACCGTATTGATGGGCCGTTCACAAGGTGTGGCAGCTTACAACATGGACGAAGCACTGGCGTGGGGCACCACCGGTGCTGGCCTGCGTGCCACCGGGCTGGACTTCGACGTGCGTAAATGGCGTCCATACTCAGGCTATGAAAACTTCGATTTCGAGATCCCGGTTGGTGCTGGCATCAGTGATGCCTACACCCGCGTTCAGCTGAAAATGGAAGAGATGTGGCAGTCACTGCGTATTCTGGAACAGTGTCTGAAAAACATGCCGGAAGGCCCGTTCAAAGCGGATCATCCGCTGACCACGCCGCCGCCAAAAGAGCGCACGCTGCAACACATCGAAACCCTGATCACTCACTTCCTGCAGGTGTCGTGGGGCCCCGTCATGCCGGCCAACGAATCCTTCCAGATGATCGAGGCGACCAAAGGGATCAACAGCTACTACCTGACCAGCGATGGCAGCACCATGAGCTACCGCACCCGCGTGCGCACGCCAAGCTTCCCGCACCTGCAGCAGATCCCATCCGTGATCCGCGGCAGCCTGGTATCCGACTTGATCGTTTACCTCGGTAGTATCGATTTTGTTATGTCAGACGTGGACCGCTAATCATGCACGATCAAAAAATTGCTATTCACACTATCGACCCTGATGAGGTCTTTGTGCTGAGCGAGACCGAGCACCACGCTATCGAGCACGAAAAACACCATTACGAAGATGCGCGCGCCGCCTCGATTGAAGCGTTGAAGATAGTGCAGAAACAGCGTGGTTGGGTGCCAGATGGTGCCATTAATGCCATTGCTGATGTGCTGGGCATTCCAGCCAGTGACGTGGAAGGTGTCGCCACCTTCTATAGCCAAATCTACCGCACGCCGGTTGGCCGTCATGTGATCCGTTACTGCGACAGTGTGGTATGTCACATCACCGGTTTCCAGGGCATTCAGGCTGCACTTGAGCAGAACCTGAACATAAAGCCAGGCCAGACCACAGCCGATGGCCGCTTCACGCTGCTGCCAACCTGCTGCCTGGGCAACTGTGATAAAGGCCCAACCATGATGGTGGATGAAGATACCCACGTTCATCTGACGCCGGAAGGCATCGCCAACCTGCTGGAGCAGTATCAATGACCATTAAACAGATCATTCGTACTGCGGAAACGCACCCTCTGACATGGCGTCTGCGCGACGACAAGCAGCCGGTGTGGATCGATGAATATCGCAGTAAAAACGGCTATGTCGGTGCGGAAAAAGCCTTAAAAGAATTCAGCCAGGACGAAATCGTGGCGGCGGTGAAAGACTCCGGCCTGAAAGGCCGTGGTGGTGCAGGCTTTAACACCGGCCTGAAATGGAGCCTGATGCCGAAAGACGAATCCATGAACATCCGTTACCTGCTGTGTAACGCCGATGAAATGGAGCCGGGCACCTATAAAGACCGCTTGCTGATGGAGCAGATGCCGCACCAACTGGTGGAAGGCATGCTGATCAGTGCGTTCGCTTTGAAGGCTTACCGTGGCTACATCTTCCTGCGTGGCGAGTACATCGAAGCGGCTGTTCATCTGCGCCGCGCGATTGCCGAAGCCACCGAAGCCGGCTACCTCGGTAAAAACATTCTCGGCACCGGATTCGATTTTGAGCTGATCGTGCACACCGGCGCAGGGCGTTATATCTGCGGTGAAGAAACGGCACTGATCAACTCGCTGGAAGGCCGCCGCGCGAATCCGCGCTCTAAGCCGCCATTCCCGGCGAGTGCGGGCGTTTGGGGCAAGCCAACCTGCGTTAACAACGTGGAAACCTTGTCCAACGTGCCTGCGATCTTCCTCAACGGCGTTGACTGGTACAAAAATATCTCTACCAGCGAAGACACCGGCACCAAAATGATGGGCTTCTCTGGCCGCGTGAAAAACCCAGGCGTGTGGGAACTGCCATTTGGCACCACCGCGCGTGAAATTCTGGAAGATTATGCGGGTGGCATGCGCGATGGCCTGAAATTCAAAGCCTGGCAGCCAGGCGGTGCGGGCACCGACTTCCTGACCGATCAGCATCTCGATCTGCCAATGGAATTTGCCAGCATCGGCAAAGCCGGAAGCCGTTTGGGTACCGCGCTGGCGATGGCGGTCGATCACGAAATCAACATGGTTTCACTGGTGCGTAACCTCGAAGAGTTCTTTGCGCGTGAATCCTGTGGCTGGTGTACGCCATGCCGTGATGGATTGCCGTGGAGCGTGAAGATCCTGCGTGCGCTGGAGCAGAAAAAAGGCCAGCCGGGTGATATCGAAACCCTGCAGCAGCTTTGCCGCCAGCTCGGTCCAGGTAAAACCTTCTGTGCCCACGCACCAGGTGCCGTTGAGCCATTGCAGAGCGCGATTAAATATTTCCGTGAAGAGTTTGAAGCCGGCATTGCGCCGCAGGTGTTTGGCAATACCCGATCGATCGGTGGTATTCAGCCCAACCTGCTGAAAGCGCGCTGGTAATCAGCCGCCGTACACGGAATTCACCCTGAGCCGACCCGGCTTAGGGGACAGAATTAGATGTTTAACGCTCGTCTTAGGGCGAGCCTTACGGAAGCATGTTCACTATGGCTACAATCCATGTAGACGGTAAAGAATATGATGTGAACGGAGCGGACAACCTGTTGCAGGCGTGTCTCTCTCTGGGCCTTGATATTCCTTATTTTTGCTGGCATCCGGCGCTGGGAAGCGTGGGAGCCTGCCGCCAGTGCGCGGTGAAGCAATTCCAGAATGCCGAAGATACCCGCGGTCGCCTTGTCATGTCCTGTATGACACCGGCGTCGGACGGCACCTTTATCTCCATCGACGATGGCGAAGCCAAAGAGTTTCGTGAAAGCGTGGTGGAATGGCTGATGACCAACCACCCGCACGACTGTCCGGTGTGCGAAGAGGGCGGTAACTGCCACCTGCAAGATATGACGGTAATGACCGGCCATAGCTTCCGTCGTTATCGCTTCACCAAACGTACTCACCAGAATCAGGATCTCGGCCCGTTCATCTCGCATGAAATGAACCGCTGTATCGCCTGTTATCGCTGTGTGCGTTACTACAAAGATTACGCAGACGGCAAAGATCTGGGCGTCTACGGTGCCCACGACAACGTCTACTTTGGCCGCCCGGAAGATGGCACGCTGGAGAGCGAATTCTCCGGTAACCTGGTCGAAATCTGCCCAACCGGCGTGTTCACGGATAAAACCCACTCAGAACGCTATAACCGTAAATGGGATATGCAGTTCGCGCCAAGCATCTGCCAGCAGTGCAGCGTGGGTTGTAACACCAGCCCTGGCGAACGTTACGGCGAACTGCGCCGTATCGAGAACCGTTACAACGGTACCGTGAACCACTACTTCCTGTGCGATCGCGGACGTTTCGGTTACGGCTATGTGAACCGCAAGGATCGTCCACGCCATCCGGTACAGAAACGCGGCAACGATTGGGTCAGCCTCAATGCTGAACAAGCGGTCAATGCAGCGGCTGACGTATTGCGTCAGGCGAAAAAAGTGATCGGTATTGGTTCACCGCGCGCCAGCATTGAAAGCAACTTTGCGCTGCGTGAACTGGTCGGTGCAGAGAACTTCTCAACCGGCATGCCAGCAGGTGAACAGGCTCGCGTCGAGTTAATGCTGAAAGTGCTGCAGGAGGGCGGAATCTACACGCCTTCTCTGCGCGAAATTGAAAGCTACGATGCCGTACTGGTGTTGGGTGAAGACCTGACTCAAGTGGGTGCGCGTGTGGCGTTGTCTGTGCGTCAGGCAGTGAAAGGTAAAGCACGTGAAATGGCAGCCGCACAGAAAGTGGCGGACTGGCAGATCGCGGCGATCCTCAACATTGGCCAGCACGCCAAACATCCGCTGTTTGTCACCAACGTCGATGAAACCCGCCTGGATGACATCGCGGCGTGGAGTTATCGCGCTCCGGTGGAAGATCAAGCGCGCCTTGGTTTTGCTATCGCTAATGCGCTGGATGAAACTGCACCTGCGGTAAATGGCTTCGACGCTAAGCTGAACGGCAAGCTGGATGTGGTGGTACAGGCATTAGCGGGGGCGAAAAAACCGCTGATCATTTCCGGTACTCACTCCGGTAGCATTGCAATGATTGAAGCGGCCGCCAACGTAGCGAAAGCATTGAAAGGTCGCGGTGCCGATGTAGGTATCACCTTCCTCGCTGGCGCAGCGAACAGCTTTGGTCTCGGCCTGATGGGCGGACAATCGCTGGATAGCGCACTGGAACAGCTGGATAAAGGCGAAGCGGAAGCGCTGATCGTCTTAGAGAACGATCTCTACCGTCACGCGCCAAAAGCCACCGTTGATGCAGCACTGCACAACACCGCACACGTCATTGTGGTGGATCATCAACGTACCGCCACGCTGGAGAAAGCCGGCCTCGTGCTGTCAACTGCCAGCTTTGCGGAGAGCGACGGCACCTCGATCAACCAGGAAGGCCGTGCTCAGCGCTTCTTCCAGGTTTACGATCCCGCTTACTACGACAACAGCGTTGTCATGCTGGAGAGCTGGCGTTGGTTGCACTCGCTGCACAGCACGGTAGAAAGCCGTCAAATCGACTGGACGCTGCTTGATCACGTCATTGACGCCACCGTTGCGGCGCTGCCGCAGCTGAAAGGTATTAAAGACGCGGCACCGGATGCCAGCTTCCGTATCCGTGGTCAGAAACTGGCGCGTTCACCGCACCGTAACAGTGGCCGTACCGCCATGCGTGCCAATATCAGCGTGCACGAACCGCGCCAGCCGCAGGATAAAGACACCATGTTTGCCTTCTCGATGGAAGGTAACAACCAGCCAAGCGCACCGCGCTCGCAGATTCCATTTGCCTGGGCGCCAGGCTGGAACTCCCCGCAGGCATGGAACAAGTTCCAGGCTGAAGTGGGTGGCAAACTGCGTCATGGCGATCCGGGTGTGCGTCTGTTCGAAGCCGGTGAAGGCTCATTGCCTTGGTTCACTGCGGTACCAGAAAGCTTTGTTGAAGGCAGTCAATACCGCGTTGCGCCTTACTACCAATTGTTTGGTAGTGAAGAGATGACCCAGCGTTCACCGACCTTCCAGAAGCGTATGTCACCTGCCACATTGGTGATTAACCCTGCTGATGCGGAAAAACTGGGTGTGAACAACGGTTCTGCAGTTGAGCTGGTGTGTGCCGGTGAAACCTTGCGCCTGCCGGTCCGTTTCTCTGCTTCCTTGCAAGCAGGGCAGGTGGGGCTGCCGCTGGGAATGCCGGGTGTGCCGCCATTCCTCTCGGGCGCGCAAATTGACAAATTGCAGGAGGCCGCGCAATGAGCTGGCTGACACCGGACGTTATCGACATCCTCATCCAGATCCTGAAAACCATTGTGATCTTGCTGGTGGTGGTGGGTTGTGGTGCCTTCATGAGTTTCGCCGAGCGTCGTCTGCTCGGCTTATGGCAGAACCGTTACGGTCCGAACCGTGTGGGTTGGGGCGGCTCGCTGCAGCTGGCCGCCGACATGATCAAAATGTTCTTTAAAGAGGACTGGGTTCCGCCGTTCACCGATCGCTTCATCTTTACCCTGGCACCCGTGATTGCCTTTGTGTCACTGCTGCTGGCGTTTGCCATTGTGCCGGTTTCACCGACCTGGATGGTGACAGACCTGAACATCGGTTTGTTGTTCTTCCTGATGATGGCAGGTCTGGCCGTTTACGCCGTGCTGTTCGCCGGTTGGTCGAGTAACAACAAATACTCGCTGCTGGGTGCGATGCGTGCGTCGGCGCAAACGCTGAGCTACGAAGTGTTCCTTGGCCTGTCGCTGATGGGTGTGGTGGCGCAAGCCGGTTCGTTCAATATGAACGCCATCGTCGAAAGCCAGACGCATTTGTGGAACATCATTCCGCAGTTCTTTGGCTTTGTGACCTTCTGCATCGCGGGTGTTGCGGTTTGTCACCGTCACCCGTTTGACCAGCCAGAAGCGGAACAGGAACTGGCTGATGGTTACCACATTGAATATGCCGGTATGAAGTTCGGCCTGTTCTTTGTCGGTGAATACGTGGCCATCACCACGGTTTCAGCGCTGATTGTCACGCTGTTCTTCGGTGGCTGGCACGGTCCATTCCTGCCGCCATTCATCTGGTTCGCCCTGAAAACGGCGTTCTTTATGGTGATGTTTATCCTGATTCGTGCTGCGCTGCCGCGTCCACGTTATGACCAGGTGCTGTCGTTCGGCTGGAAAGTATGTCTGCCGTTGACGTTATTGAACCTGCTGGCGACCGCCGCAGTGATTCTGTACAGCGCGCAGTAAGGGGTTTTGAGATGACTTTAAAAGATATTGTCGTTGGCTTCGGCACGACAGTGCGCAGTATCTGGATGATAGGCATGCATGCCTTCGCCAAACGCGAAACCCAGATGTATCCAGAAGAGCCGGTATATCTGCCGCCGCGCTATCGTGGCCGTATTGTGTTGACGCGCGATCCGGACGGCGAAGAGCGCTGCGTTGCCTGTAACCTGTGTGCGGTAGCCTGCCCAGTGGGATGTATCTCACTGCAAAAAGCAGAAACTGTCGATGGTCGTTGGTATCCAGAATTTTTCCGCATCAACTTCTCACGCTGCATTTTCTGCGGTTTGTGTGAAGAGGCTTGCCCAACCACCGCAATCCAGCTGACCCCGGATTTTGAACTGGGTGAATTTAAGCGTCAGGATTTGGTGTATGAGAAGCAAGACTTGCTGATTTCCGGTCCGGGTAAATATCCGGAGTACAACTTCTATCGCATGGCGGGTATGGCGATCGACGGGAAAGAGAAAGGCGAAGCGGAAAACGAAGCCAAGCCAATCGACGTCAAAAGCTTGTTACCTTAAGGAGCCAGGTATGGAATTTGCGTTTTATCTTTGCGGACTGGTGGCGGTGTTGACGACATTGCGCGTCATCACGCACACCAATCCAGTACATGCGCTGCTGTACCTGATTGTTTCACTGCTGTCGATTGCGGGCGTGTTCTTCTCGATGGGAGCTTACTTTGCCGGTGCGCTGGAAATCATCGTCTACGCCGGTGCCATTATGGTGCTGTTCGTGTTCGTGGTGATGATGCTGAACCTGGGCAAAAGCCAGCAGGATCAGGAGCGTGAATGGCTGAAGCCTTCGCTGTGGATTGGACCTGGCATCGTTTCTCTGCTGTTGCTGGCGGTCATGATTTACGCCATCAGCACCGCGCAGGATCAAGGTATTGATGGCACCGTCATTGATGCGAAAGCGGTCGGTATCAGCCTGTTTGGCCCATACGTTCTGGCGGTTGAGCTGGCCTCAATGTTGCTGCTGGCCGGTCTGGTGGTAGCCTTCCATATCGGACGTGAAGAGCGTCAGGGCGAAGTGTTAAGCAATCGCCATGCTGATGCACATGCGAATAAGGAGGATCACGCATGATCCCGTTACAACACGGCCTGATGTTGGCCGCTGTGCTGTTTGTCCTTGGCCTGACCTCACTGGTGCTGCGTCGCAACCTGCTGTTTATGCTGATTGGTCTGGAGATCATGATCAACGCTGCTGCGCTGGCACTGGTTGTCGCGGGCAGTTACTGGGGACAAGCTGACGGCCAGGTCATGTACATTCTTGCCATCAGCCTTGCGGCGGCGGAAGCCAGTATTGGCCTGGCATTGTTGCTGCAGCTCTATCGTCGTCGTCAGACGTTGAACATTGACACAGTGAGCGAGATGCGCGGATGAATCTTCTCTATTTAACCGTATTATTTCCGCTGATTGGCTTTCTGCTATTAGCGTTTTCCCGTGGCCGTTGGTCGGAGAACCTGTCGGCAACGGTAGGAATGGGATCGGTGGGTCTTGCTGCACTGACTACCATTTATGTCGGCTTCGACTTCTTCAGTCACGGCCAGCAGCCGTTCACACAAGCATTGTGGACATGGATGCACGTTGGCACCTTTGATATCAAAGTCAATCTGGTGCTGGATGGCTTGTCATTGACCATGCTTTCCGTGGTCACCGGCGTCGGTTTCTTCATCCACATGTTTGCTTCCTGGTACATGCGTGGCGAAGAGGGCTATTCGCGCTTCTTCGCATACACCAACTTGTTCATCGCGAGCATGGTGGTGCTGGTATTAGCTGACAACCTGATGCTGATGTATCTCGGTTGGGAAGGCGTGGGCTTGTGCTCATACCTGCTGATTGGCTTCTACTACAGCAATCCAGAGAACGGCAAAGCGGCGATGAAAGCGTTCATTATTACCCGTGTGGGTGATGTGTTCCTTGCTTTCGCACTGTTCATTCTCTACAACGAGCTGGGCACGCTGAACTTCCGCGAGCTGGTGGAACTGGCACCGGCGCACTTTGCCGCTGACAACCACATGCTGCAATGGGCAACGCTGATGTTGCTGGGTGGTGCGGTTGGTAAATCTGCACAGCTGCCGCTGCAAACCTGGCTGGCCGATGCGATGGCGGGTCCAACCCCGGTTTCTGCATTGATCCACGCCGCCACCATGGTGACCGCGGGTGTCTACCTGATTGCCCGTTCACACGGCCTGTTCCTGTTAACGCCGGAAGTGCTGCATCTGGTCGGGATTGTCGGTGCGATTACCCTGGTACTGGCGGGTTTTGCGGCACTGGTACAGACCGACATCAAACGCGTGCTGGCTTACTCAACCATGAGTCAGATCGGCTACATGTTCCTCGCGCTTGGCGTGCAGGCATGGGACGCGGCGATTTTCCACTTGATGACGCACGCATTCTTTAAAGCACTGCTGTTCCTTTCTTCGGGTTCGGTCATTCTGGCCTGCCACCACGAGCAGAACATCTTCAAAATGGGCGGCCTGCGTAAGAGCATCCCATTGGTGTATACCTGCTTCCTGGTGGGTGGCGCAGCGCTGGCGGCACTGCCGCTGATCACCGCAGGTTTCTACAGTAAGGATGAAATCCTGTTTGGTGCGCTGGCGAATGGCCACATCAATCTGATGGTGGCGGGTCTGGTCGGTGCATTCCTGACCTCGATCTACACCTTCCGCATGATCTTTATCGTGTTCCACGGTGAAGAGAAAATTCATGCGCACGCGGGCAAAGGCATTACTCACCATCTGCCGCTGATTGTGCTGTTGGTTCTGTCCACCTTTATCGGTGCGATGATCACTCCGCCGCTGGCGGGCGTGCTGCCACAGAACGAATTTGGCGAAAGCGGCAAAGTGGCGCTGGAAATCACCTCAGGTGTGGTCGCTATCGTCGGCATCCTGATTGCTGCGGCGCTGTGGTTGGGTAAACGTCAGCTGGTGACCAGCATTGCCAACAGCGCGCCGGGCCGTTTCTTTGGCACTTGGTGGTTTGCCGCCTGGGGCTTCGACTGGCTGTACGACAAGGTGTTCGTAAAACCTTATCTCGGCATTGCCTGGCTGCTGAAGCGCGATCCGCTGAACTCACTGATGAACTTGCCAGCGCTGATCTCGCGTATGGGTAATAAAGGTCTGGTGGTGAGCGAGAACGGTTACCTGCGCTGGTATGTGGCTTCCATGAGCGTTGGCGCCGTGGTGGTGCTGGCGCTGATGCTGGTGATCTAAAGATTGATGAGCGGGGGCGAAGCGTTTTGTAACGCCCCTGATGAAGAATGTTCAAAATTGTCTGATGCACGAGCCTTATCGGCGCAGCCAGTTTTGTCACCGCCAGCGTGCAGCAACCGGAGCGTACTTGAGTACGTGAGAATTGCGAGCACTGCCGGGGACAAAAACGGCAAGCAAGATAGCTCGAACAGAGACGAATAATAGGGAAGTATGCCGTGTTATTACCTTGGCTAATAATCATACCCTTTGTTGGGGGCTTACTCTGCTGGCTAGCAGAACGCCTCGGTGCGAAAGTACCACGCTGGATCGCCATGATCACCATGGGCCTGACGCTGGCGCTTGGCCTGCAGCTTTGGTTGCAGGGAGGCTATTCATTAACGCAGGCTGCTGGGATCCCGCAGTGGCAGTCAACCTTCTCGGTGCCATGGATTCCTCGCTTCGGCATTAACTTCCATCTGGCTATCGACGGTCTTTCACTGCTGATGGTGGTACTGACCGGTCTGCTCGGCTTGATGGCGGTACTCTGTTCCTGGAACGAAATTGAGAAGTATCAGGGCTTCTTCCACCTCAACCTGATGTGGATCCTCGGTGGCGTGATTGGCGTGTTCCTCTCCATCGACATGTTCCTGTTCTTCTTCTTCTGGGAAATGATGCTGGTGCCGATGTACTTCCTCATCGCGCTCTGGGGTCACAAAGCCTCTGACGGTAAAACCCGTATCTCGGCGGCGACCAAATTCTTCATCTATACCCAGGCGTCTGGTCTGGTGATGTTGATTGCGATTCTGGCGCTGGTGTTTGTGCACTACAACGCCACTGGCGTCTGGACGTTCAGCTACGAAGAGCTACTGAAAACGCCAATGTCGCATACGGTTGAATATCTGCTGATGCTGGGCTTCTTCATCGCCTTCGCCGTAAAAATGCCGGTGGTGCCACTGCACGGTTGGTTACCGGATGCACACAGCCAGGCGCCAACGGCAGGTTCCGTTGACCTCGCCGGTATTTTGCTGAAAACAGCTGCCTACGGTTTGCTGCGCTTCAGCCTGCCACTGTTCCCGAACGCTTCGGCAGAGTTTGCACCCATTGCCATGTGGCTCGGTATCATCGGTATCTTCTACGGTGCCTGGATGGCGTTCTCTCAGACCGATATCAAACGCCTGATTGCTTACACGTCCGTTTCGCACATGGGCTTCGTGCTGATTGCCATCTACACCGGTAGCCAGTTGGCGTTCCAGGGCGCGGTTATCCAGATGATTGCTCACGGCCTGTCCGCCGCAGCACTGTTCATCTTGTGTGGCCAGTTGTATGAGCGTCTGCACACGCGTGACTTGCGTCAGATGGGCGGTTTGTGGGGACGTATCAAATGGATTCCAGGCCTGTCACTGTTCTTCGCGGTCGCCAACCTGGGTATGCCGGGCACCGGTAACTTTGTCGGTGAATTCATGATTCTGACCGGTAGCTTCCAGGTGGTCCCGGTCATTATCGTGATTGCGACCTTTGGTCTGGTGTTCGCTTCGGTTTACTCACTGATCATGATGCAGCGCGCTTACTACGGTGAGGCGAAGTCAAAAGATCCGCTGCCGGGCATGTCACCGCGTGAATTCATGACTATCGGGGTGCTGGTGGTGCTGCTGGTTCTGCTGGGTATCTATCCACAGCCGATCCTCGACACGTCCCATGCTGCGATGAGCAATATTCAGCAGTGGTTTACCGCTTCAATTTCAACTACAAGGCCGTAATTCGCCATGACAATAACTCCTCAACATCTGATTGCGTTACTGCCGCTGTTGATCGTCGGATTGACGGTGGTGGTGGTGATGCTGTCCATTGCGTGGCGACGCAACCACTTTGTTAATGCCACGCTGACTGTAATTGGTCTTAACCTGGCGCTGTTTTCACTGTGGTTTGTAGGTCACGTAGGTGCTATGGATGTCACGCCGCTGCTGCGCGTTGACGGCTATTCGATGTTCTACACCGCGCTGGTGCTGCTCGCCAGTCTGGCTACCTGCACCTTTGCTTATCCGTGGTTGGCCGGTTTCCCGGACAACAAAGATGAGTTCTATCTGTTGGTGCTGATCGCCGCTCTGGGTGGCATCGTGCTGGCCAGTGCAAATCATCTGGCGGCGCTGTTCATTGGTATCGAACTGCTCTCCTTGCCGCTGTTTGGTTTGATTGGTTATGCCTTCCGCCAGAAACGCTCACTGGAAGCCGCGCTGAAATACATGATTCTTTCAGCGGCTGCGTCCTCGTTCCTGATCTTCGGTATTGCCTTGATTTATGCCGACTCTGGTAGCCTGAGCTTTGTGCAGTTAGGCAAGAGTCTGAATGACAGCATGATTCAACAGCCGCTGCTGCTGGTTGGCTTGGGCATGATGATTATTGGCCTCGGCTTTAAATTGTCACTGGTGCCGTTCCACCTGTGGACGCCGGATGTGTATCAGGGTGCGCCTGCACCTGTCTCCACCTTCCTGGCGACCGCCAGTAAAATCGCTATCTTCGGTGTGGTGATGCGTCTGTTCCTGTACGCGCCAGTGACTGACAGCGAAGCGGTGCGCACGGTGCTCGGGGTTATCGCCTTTGTATCGATTCTGTTCGGTAACCTGATGGCGATTTCGCAGAGCAACATCAAGCGTCTGCTCGGCTACTCCTCGATCGCCCACTTGGGCTATCTGCTGGTGGCATTGATTGCGGTGAAAACTCATCAGCTGTCACTGGAAACTGCCGGTGTTTACCTGGCGGGTTACCTGTTCAGCAGCCTCGGCGCGTTCGGTGTCGTGAGCCTGATGTCCAGCCCGTACCGTGGTCCGGATGCTGACACGCTGTACTCCTACCGTGGTCTGTTCTGGCACCGTCCGATTCTGTCAGCGGTGATGACCGTGATGATGCTGTCGCTGGCGGGTATCCCGATGACACTAGGCTTCATTGGTAAGTTCTATGTGATTGCTTCCGGTGTGAATGGGCATCTGTGGTGGCTGACTGCGGCAGTCGTCGCGGGTAGTGCGATTGGTCTTTACTACTACCTGCGCGTCACGGTGAGCCTGTACCTCAGCCCTCCTGAGATGCACACCCGTGACCGCGATACACCAGCCAACTGGGCCTTTACCGCCGGTGGTGTGGTGGTGCTGATTTCCGCGATTCTGGTGTTGCTGCTGGGTGTCTATCCGCAGCCGCTTATTTCGCTGGTGCAGATGGCACAGCCTCTGATGTGATGTAGCGTGACTAACAGAGAATCAGGCCCCCGGGCCTGATTTTTTTTGCCTGTCGAACACTAAAGGACCGCTCATTGTCGTTGGAGGGTCGCCATTTATGGCGTAAATCCGTTCAGTTAAGCATTAATTTGCATATGTATGCAGGTGCGCATGAATGCGCACCCTACTTAAAACGCGCCAATCCATTGTAGGGTCGCCATTTATGGCGACCAAAGGGCCAGTGAGTAACCAGTATCAGCTTAAAGGCCACACCCTGGACTCCGCCGAATTAACTGCCATATTTGTCGGCCCGCTTACAGCCCGCATGCTGCGCACTGTGTTAATCTCGTGAGATCATTTTTTTCGCTCAGACAAGGAAGCACCATGGAAATGCAATGGCTTGATTGCCACCACAGTGAACTCAGCGCACAGCAGTTATATACTTTGCTATCGCTGCGCAATCATGTGTTTATCGTCGAACAAAATTGCCCGTATCAAGACATTGATGGGCAGGATCTTACCGCAGATAACCGCCATATCCTGGGTTTTCTTGACGGTAAACTGATGGCCTATGCGCGCGTGTTAACCCCGGTAGAGGAAACGGCTCCGGTGATCATTGGCCGTGTGATTGTGTCGGAAGAAGCGCGTGGATTGAAGCTCGGCTATCGCCTGATGGAGAAGGCACTGGAGAGTTGTGAACAGCACTGGCCGCAGCGTGGCATCTATCTGTCCGCGCAGGCACATCTGGAAGGTTTCTACGGTCGCCTCGGTTTCAAAGCGGTGGGGGACGTCTATATGGAAGACAACATCCCACACATCGGTATGCAAAAACAGTAACGGCGAGGATTGCTCCTCGCCGTGGTTATTAGCCCGGCGTCATCTGTCGATCGTCGGTGTATTTACGCTGATCGGGCGGTGGCGGGAAGTACTGATACAGCCAGGTTTCACTGAGCGTCTCGTCTTTGGTGCGCAAGAACAGACGCATATCAACCGGCTTGGTTGAGTCACTGTTTGGATACCAGTCAAACAGGATGCGATACCCGTCGATTGGCTCAACGTAGAGAATCTCGACCTGTTTGATGGTGCCAGAATTGACCGTGATCACTGGCTCAATACCCTTTGGCGCAGCGGCTTTCAGATCGCCACCCACGAAGTCGATGGCAAAGCGACGGCTCCACTGGTCAGGGAAGTGTTCTCCCGGCGCCCAACCTTCTGGGAATCCACCAATACCGGTACGCGTTGCATCCACGCGCGCCAGACCACTGCGAACGGGCGGTAACTGGCTCCAGTAGAGCTTGTACTGGAAGTTGAATTCACTACCCGCTTTCACCGGCTCGGTGGGCTGCCAGAAGCACACCACGTTATCCAGCGTTTCACCGGTGGTCGGGATCTCCATCAGGTTGATGGCACCTTTGCCCCATTTGCCAATCGGCTCAACCCACAGGCTTGGACGTTTGTCATACCAGCCGATCACGTCCTGATAATCTTTGAAATCATGATTCAGCTGTAACAGGCCGAAACCACGCGGGTTTTCATCCTGATAGGCGTTGAACTGCAAACGCTGCGGATTATTTAATGGACGGGCAATCCATTCACCTTTGCCAGTCCACATCGCCAGACGATCGGAATCGTGGATTTGTGGGTGGTAAGTGTTGCACATGCGACGCTCATTGGTGCCACAACTGAACATACTGGTCATTGGCGCGATGCCAAGCTGACGAATCTCGTTACGCGCGAACAGGTGGTTTTCCACCTCCATTACCACGCGTTTTTCTTCGCAGTGGATGGTGAACTTGTACGCACCGGTCACGCTGGCACCATCCAGCAGGGCGTAGACCACAAAAGTGGTGTCCTCGGCTTTTGGCGTTTCAAACCAGAAGGCGGTGAAGTCTGGGAACTCTTCATGGCCATTACTGAAGGTGTTCACCGCCACGCCGCGCGCAGACAATCCATACTGATAGGTTTCATCCACGGCACGGAAATAGCTGGCACCGAGGAATGAAACGATATCGCGGCGTGCCAGTTCGGGTTTTTTGAACGCACGGAAACCAGCAAAACCCAAGTCGGTTTTGCCGACTAACTGCTGCGTATCCACATTGGCGTTGTGATAGTTAAACAGTTCCGGACGGAAGTGAATTTCGCGGGCTTCGCGGCTGTCCGCATCCACAGAGAACATACGAATACGGCGTTTAAAGCCCATTCCCACGTGGAAAAACTGCACGTCTAACTCTCGGTCGGCAATGTTGTTCCACAGCGAGTGGTTCGCATCGTACTGAATTTCGTTGTAGGCCTGGGGTGTCAAATTGGCCAGCGTGTCGGGTAGGGGGCCGGGTGCGCCGCCCCAGGGCTGTTTCGCTAGTGCGGAGGCTTTCTTTTTCAGTGAGTCGAAATCGAAGCGCACTGCGGTACCGTCGGCGATACCATCATCGGCCCAGGCGGACTGCGCAAACAGCGAGGAGAGCCCGGTCATGCCGCTGACGGCAGAGAGGGCCATGGACGCTTTCATAAATTTTCTACGATTCATGCCGGAAATCTAATCCTTAGCTGCTCTGGTGTGTTAAGACTTTCGTAAGACGCTGAGCGTCATACCCTTCATACTTCAAGTTTCAGGTGCGTTGGCTACGTGCATTCACCTCAGTCACTTACTTCAGTAAGCTCCTGAGGATTCATGCACTTGCCGCCTTCCTGAACCAAGAGTAGGCCCCATGAGGGGACTCGAATTATTTTGGGTCTAAGCTACAGGGGGTTACGACAGTCGCGAAATTAAAAAATTCAGTCTGACGAAAATTTATCAGATTAATCAAATAAGCGAAGCAGATTTCTCGTCGCCACGCCTGGCTTAACATAACTTTGCACTGAGTCAGTTAAAACCAGGTGCATTCCTGGTCTACGTTGCCCAGCAAGGTGCGAATTAATGACTATAGTTAAACAACGATAAGTTATGAACATGGAGGAAGTACAACGTGTCATCTTCAGACCAATTTGAAACTCGCCTTGATGACGATCTGGCTTTGCTGACAGAAACGCTGGAAGAAGTGCTGAAGTCGTCGGGTGATCCCGCCGATCAAAAGTACATCGAGCTGAAGCTGAAGGCGGAACAGGCGCTGGAAGACGTGAAAAACCGTGTCAGTCAGGCGTCTGACAGCTATTACTACCGTGCCAAAAAAGCCGCCTACCGCGCTGACGAATATGTGCATGACAAACCCTGGCAGGGTATCGGCATCGGTGCCGCCGCGGGTCTGTTTGTCGGTTTACTGCTGGCGCGACGTTAATCCGCAAGGGCGCGAGTTTTAGCGCGCCCGATTCCTCTCTTTTCTGCCGCTTTAACGCCCATTTGTTTCAAATCTTTGTTTCGCAACCTTTGCGATTGTGTTTCGCCTGCGTGCTTTCTAC
The DNA here is from genome assembly GCF_001485335.1 of Type-D symbiont of Plautia stali. Classification (NCBI taxonomy): domain Bacteria; kingdom Pseudomonadati; phylum Pseudomonadota; class Gammaproteobacteria; order Enterobacterales; family Enterobacteriaceae; species Type-D symbiont of Plautia stali. The sequence goes on from NZ_BBOC01000004.1 coordinate 19,113, forward strand.
AGTAATGCGACAGGGATAAGGAGAATACAACGTGATACGTGTTGAAATGCTCTCAACGGGCGATGAAGTGTTACACGGGCAGATAGTCGATACCAATGCAGCCTGGCTGGCGGATGTGCTGTTCCAGAACGGTTTGCCGATGACCAGCCGTAGCACGGTGGGTGATGCCATGTCTTCATTGGTGGATGCGCTACAGAGCCGCAGCCAAATCGCCGATGTGCTGATTGTTAATGGCGGCCTCGGGCCAACCAGTGACGATCTCAGCGCGTTGGCAGCCGCCACCGCTTGTGGGACTGAACTGGTGATTCAGCAGGCGTGGCTGGAAAAAATGGAAGCCTGGTTCGCCAGCCGTGGCCGTGTGATGGCGCCCAGCAATCGCAAGCAGGCTGAAATTCCTGCCAATGCCGAGCTGATTGATAACCCGGTCGGCACCGCGTGCGGCTTTGCATTGCAACTCAATCGCTGCTGGATTTTCTTCACGCCGGGCGTACCCTCTGAATTCAAAGTGATGGTTGAGCAGGAGATCATTCCACGCCTGAAAGCGCGTTTTGATTTGCCCGAGCCGCCGCTATGCTTGCGCCTGACGACATTCGGGCGTGGCGAAAGTGATATCGCAGCAGAGCTTGAACCCTTGCCGCTGCCAGAAGGCGTGGTGATGGGCTATCGCTCTTCGATGCCGATCATCGAAATCAAACTCACCGGTCCAGCCAGCCAGCGCGTGGCGATGGAGCAGGCGTGGCAGCAAGTGAAACTGTTGCTGGCCGAATGCACGATTTTTCATGGCACTGAAGGGTTACCTGCGTTGTTAGCCCGAGAACTGCAAGAACGGGGTTTCCGCCTGGCACTAAGCGAACAATATACCGCTGGATTGCTGAACTGGCAGCTGGCGTCAGCTCAGGTGCCGCTCAGTGCCGCTGAGATTTTGCCGCCGCAGGCGGAGACGCTGGAAGCGCAAGTTGAACGCACCAGAGCGTTAGCCGCGCATCATGGCACCGTATTGGCGCTTTCAGTGGGAAATCTGGAAGAGGGCGAAGTGTCTGTCGCGCTGCATACGCCAGAAGCCAGCTGGGGCCAACGCGTCAAGTTCACTCACGGACGTCATAACGTGGAAACGCGACAGAAGGTCGTGGCAATGATGGCAATGAACATGCTGCGCCGCTGGTTGCACGGTAGCGAAGTCAGTACCGGGCATGGCTGGATTGATGTGTTAGAGACGGTGAAGTTGTAAACCTGTCCGGTGCGCACAACTGTGGCCAGGTATCTTGATGCAACCCGGTGCGCATAAATGCGCACTCTACGATGTAGGGTCGCCATTAATGGCGACCTGGGTCATCACAATTCTATTTCAATCTCCCCTTTAGCGCGGCAACAGCAGGGCAAAATTTCGCCCTGCTGAATAAACGCCAACGGGGTTTCCGCGTAAGCCACTTCGCCTTTCAGCAAACGCATGCGGCAGGAGCCACAGTAGCCTTCACGACACTGAAACTCCACGCACACATTATGCGCTTCAAGCGTGGTCAGCAGATTGGGATGATCTTCTGCGCACTCCAGCCGGGAGCCGGAACTGCGCAGAATAACAACAGAACGGCTCATGCTTACAGCTGGAAGTCGTTGAAGTCGTCTTCGCCCACTTCAGCATCAATCTGGCCAACCAGGTAAGAACTCACTTCGACTTCCTGCGGCGCAACTTGCACGTTGTCGGAAACCAGCCAGGAGTTGATCCATGGAATCGGGTTTGAGCGGGTCTGGAACGGCAGGTCAAGGCCGACCGCCTGCATACGGATATTGGTGATGTACTCGATGTACTGGCACAGAATGTCTTTGTTCAGACCAATCATCGAGCCGCCGCTGAACAGATAATCTGCCCACTCTTTTTCTTGCTCGGCGGCCTTCTTGAACAGGTCAAAACACTCGTCACGACATTCGGCGGCGATCTCTTTCATTTCTGGATCATCTTCACCGGTGCGTAGCAGGTTCAGCATATGCTGAGTGCCGGTCAGGTGCAGTGCCTCGTCGCGTGCGATCAGTTTGATGATCTTCGCGTTACCTTCCATCAGCTCGCGCTCGGCGAAAGCAAATGAACAGGCGAAGCTGACGTAGAAGCGAATCGCTTCCAGTGCGTTCACGCTCATCAGACAGATATACAACTGCTTTTTCAACGCACGCAGATTAACGGTGACGGTTTTTCCGGCCACTTGATGCGTGCCTTCGCCCAGCAGATGCCAGTAGCTGGTCATCTCGATCAGGTCGTCATAGTACTTCGAGATATCCTGCGCACGCGCCAGAATCTGCTCGTTGGTGACGATATCGTCAAATACCAGTGAAGGATCGTTGACGATGTTACGAATGATATGGGTGTAAGAACGCGAGTGGATGGTTTCAGAAAACGCCCAGGTCTCGATCCAGGTTTCCAGTTCTGGAATCGAAATCAGCGGCAGCAGCGCCACGTTCGGGCTACGGCCCTGAATCGAATCCAGCAGCGTCTGATATTTCAGGTTGCTGATAAAGATATGTTTCTCGTGATCCGGCAGCGCCTGATAATCGATACGATCGCGTGAAACGTCCACTTCCTCTGGACGCCAGAAGAAGGAGAGCTGCTTTTCAATCAGCTTTTCAAAGATGTCATATTTCTGCTGGTCGAAACGCGCAACGTTTACTGACTGGCCGAAGAACATCGGTTCTAACAGCTGGTCATTTTTGTTCTGCGAAAATGTGGTGTAAGCCATGACTAAGTCCAAAAGTAAGAGGGGCCGACGTATGTCGGCCCTGACATGATAGGGCGTTTGCCGGATTAGATCTTACAGGCGCCGCTTTCGCAGCCATCATCCTGAATGGATGGGGCCAGATCGTCCTGCGCATCTTCCGCACCGTCACGGGTGTTTTGGTAATACAGGGTTTTCACGCCAAACTTATACGCGGTCAACAGATCTTTCAGCAGCTGTTTCATTGGCACTTTGCCATTGGCGAAACGGCTTGGATCGTAGTTGGTGTTTGACGAAATAGCCTGATCGATAAACTTCTGCATGACGCCAACCAGTTGCAGGTAACCGTCGTTAGAAGGCATTTCCCACAGCAGTTCGTACTGATCTTTCAGACGCTCATACTCTGGCACCACCTGACGCAGAATGCCGTCTTTCGAGGCTTTAATGCTGATGTGGCCGCGCGGCGGTTCAATACCGTTGGTGGCGTTTGAAATCTGCGAAGAGGTTTCAGACGGCATCAGGGCAGAGAGCGTGGAGTTACGCAGGCCGTGAGTGGTGATCGACTCACGCAGTGCTTCCCAGTCGAGATGCAGCGGCTCGTTGCATACCGCATCGAGATCCTTTTTATAGGTATCGATCGGCAGAATGCCCTGTGAGTAGGTGGTCTCTTTGAACCACGTGCAGGCCCCTTGCTCTTTCGCTAACTCGTTCGAGGCTTTCAGCAGGTAATACTGAATCGCTTCGAAGGTTTTGTGCGTCAGGTTGTTGGCACTGCCATCAGAGTAACGCACGCCATTCTTCGCCAGATAGTAAGCGTAGTTAATGACGCCAATACCCAGCGTACGACGGCCCATTGCGCCGCGTTTTGCCGCCGGGATGGGGTAGTCCTGGTAATCCAGCAGGGCATCCAGCGCACGTACCGCGAGGGTAGCAAGCTCTTCCAGATCGTCGAGGCTATCAATCGCACCAAGGTTAAACGCAGACAGCGTACACAGGGCAATCTCACCGCTTTCGTCATTCACGTCATTCAGCGGTTTAGTCGGCAGCGCGATTTCCAGGCACAGGTTGGACTGGCGAACAGGCGCGATAGCCGGATCAAACGGGCTGTGAGTGTTGCAGTGATCGACGTTCTGGATATAGATACGGCCAGTTGAAGCACGTTCCTGCATCATCAGTGAGAACAGCTCAACCGCTTTGACGCGCTGTTTACGGATGCTGTCGTCTTTCTCATATTTGGTGTACAGACGTTCAAACTCGTCCTGGTCGGCGAAGAACGCATCGTACAGACCCGGCACGTCAGACGGGCTGAACAGCGTGATGTCTTCACCTTTCAGCAGACGTGTGTACATCAGCTTGTTGATCTGTACGCCGTAATCCATGTGACGCACGCGGTTGCCTTCAACACCACGGTTGTTTTTCAGTACCAGCAGGCTTTCGACTTCGAGATGCCACATGGGGTAGAACAGAGTCGCCGCACCGCCACGCACGCCACCTTGTGAGCACGACTTCACCGCCGTCTGGAAATGCTTATAGAACGGGATACAGCCGGTGTGGAAAGCTTCACCGCCACGAATCGGGCTGCCCAGCGCACGAATGCGACCGGCATTGATGCCGATACCGGCGCGCTGAGAAACGTATTTCACGATAGCGCTGGAGGTGGCGTTGATAGAATCCAGGCTGTCACCACACTCGATCAGGACGCAAGAGCTGAACTGACGGGTTGGTGTACGCACGCCGGACATGATTGGCGTTGGCAATGAGATCTTGAAGGTAGAAACCGCATCATAGAAACGACGCACGTAATCCATACGCGTTTCACGCGGGTAACCAGAGAACAGGCAAGCCGCGACCAAAATATACAGGAACTGCGCGCTCTCGTAGATTTCGCCGCTGACACGGTTCTGTGCCAGGTATTTCCCTTCCAGCTGTTTTACCGCCGCGTATGAGAAGTTCATATCGCGCCAGTGGTCGAGGAACTCGTCCATCTGCGCGAACTCTTCAACGCTGTAATCTTCCAGCAGATGGCGATCGTATTTGCCCATCTCAACCATTTTCACCACCTGGTCATACAGCTTTGGCGGCTCAAACTGGCCGTAGGCTTTTTTACGCAGGTGGAAGATGGCAAGACGTGCAGCCAGATACTGGTAATCCGGGGCATCACGGGAGATCAGGTCTGCAGCCGCTTTGATGATGGTCTCGTGGATATCCGAAGTACGGATACCATCGTAAAACTGAATGTGGGAGCGCAGCTCAACCTGAGACACGGAGACATTGTTCAGCCCTTCAGCTGCCCAATCCAGTACTCGGTGAATCTTATCGAGATCAATGCGTTCCTGACGGCCATCGCGTTTAGTAACGAGCAGACTTTGGTTCATGTCGCGTGTTTACCTGTCCATGAAATACATAGTTATCCCCCATCTATTCACAAGGTCTATGCACAAGCCGCTCGTTGTGAGTAAGCCTGTGGATAAACACTATATATAGGGGGTGCGGGAAGTTTGAACAACAATATGGTGAGTATTCTAGTCAGCATTCTGATCATCACAAGAGTTGATTTTCGCGAAAAAATCCGTCCTGGGGGGTGGCGAAAATCCTGGATCCCCATCCGACAAGGGCTGCAACTGGTGTCAACGGCAAAGCAGTTTTTTTTCATAATTTGATCGAGCGCGTGTTTATTGCTCAACCTTGTCCGTTCCGGATTTTTCTGAGGTCAAAAAAGCCCTGACAAGGCCGCCAGTAGCGAACTTATCTAAAATGACTTATGAATTTTTTGTGACCTAAGCAGCCTACAAAAAAGGCTGGTACGCGTCTAAAAGGAAATTGATCTGGATAGCCGTAAGATTACAAACCCGGTGCTTTCCACATTGAGGTGGTTAACCCACTGTCCACCAAGGTCAGTTGGTCCGCGTAGACCTGTTGCCAACGCGTCTTTTGCTGCTGGTAGAGTTGATGGTGCTGTGGATTAGGCTCGAATTCACGCTCCCACCGTACCAGTGCTTGTCCCGTCTCCTGCAAGCTGTCGTAAACGCCAGCCGCCACGCCAGCGGCTATCGCACACCCCAGGGCCGTTGCTTCTTTAACCTGCGGTACTTTCACCGTCAATCCGGTGACATCACTCAGTATCTGACTCCACAGTTTTCCCTTGGCCCCGCCACCGGCAAACACCAGTTGTGAGGTGCGCATGCCGGAAAACGCTGCCACTTGATCAAGATTACAGGCAGAGACGATGGCAGCGTTCTCCTGCAGGGCGCGGAATAACGTTTGTTTATTACAGCGTTCGGGATCGATGGAGAGGTTAATAAATGAAGGAGCGGCGTGATACCACTTATTGAAATGCATTGCATCGGAGAACACCGGCATCACACCCCATGAACCGGCAGGCACGCGTGCGGCCATCTCTTCCAACAGGCTGTAACAATCAACACCCAAGCGTTCTGCGAGCAATTTCTCTTCACCGCAAAAGGCATCGCGGAACCAGCGCATGGTTAGCCCGGTGAAAAAACTGATGGCTTCCGCCTGCGCCATGCCGGGGATCACATGTGGATTCACGCGGATGTTCATCTCAGGGTCAACCTGCGGTTGGGGCAAATTCACCACCTGCTGCCAGAAGGTGCCTCCCAGTACGGCGGTCTCACCCGCATTCACCACGCCTAACCCGAGCGTACCCAACTGCACATCACCGCCGCCCATGCCGACTGCTGTGCCTTTCTCCAGCCCACATTGACGCGCGGCTTCGGCAGTAACTTCTCCTAACTTGGTACCGGTTTCGGCGACCGGGGACAGGATATCGCCACGCAATCCCGCCATCTCCAGCAGGTCAGGTCGCCATTGCCGAGTGTGTAAATCCAGCAGGCCGGTGGTGCCCGCATTGGACGGATCCACTGCCAGTTCACCGCTGAGACATTTCGCTAACCAGTCGCTGATCATGGTTAAGGTGGCGGCCTGCCGGTAAATTTCTGGGCGATGGTGCGCCAACCACAGTAGGCGGGGCATTGCGCCTAAAGCCAGGGTTTGTCCCGAGCACTGGTAGATTTCACGCTCAAACTCGCCGTGATGGATCTCCTTCAGCTCACTCACTTCACGGCTGGCGCGTGCGTCCACGTTAGCGCAGGCCCAAATCGCTTCGCCTGCTTTGTTGTAAAGCACAATGCCTTCGCGCATCGAGCAGCATGCCACACTACGAATCGCGCTGGCAGGCAGTTGAGACTGTTGCAGCGCCAAGCGGATGCACTGACAGGCAAGTTGCCAGTTGTGGCTAAGGTCAAACTCCATCGAGCCCGGCACATCGGGCAGGGCGAGATGCCGCCATTCCGCTTGCGCCACGGCGACCTGCTCTCCTTGCAGATTGAAAATCACCGCGCGAATACTGCCGGTGCCAGCGTCGAGCGCCATTAAATACGGGGCGTGTGTCATCACGAAACTCCTGTCAATACGGAACGAGTGCTCCACGCCGACGGCCCAACGGGTGTTACTGCAAAGATAGCTGTGCGTGCGGGTTTTCACCTCCAGATGAAGGGGTTAGCCAGAGGATGAAAGTGCGAACTGTGATCGCTGCAAGAGTTTTATTCAACCAGCCTGGCCAGGATTGCCACTCTGCGAATGACGATGAAAGGAACGAACTGATGGAAGTGACGCTGGTCGAAATCAACGTAAAACCCGACTGTATCGACGAATTTCTGCGAGTTTTCGAGCTGAATCATTTAGGGGCATTGCAGGAACCGGGTAATCTCCGTTTTGACGTGTTACAGGACAGCAGTGTACCCACGCGCTTCTTTATTTATGAAGCTTACGCCGATGAAGCCGCAGTGTTGGCACACAAAAAAACGCCGCACTACCTGGCTTGCGTCGAGGCACTAGAGGCGTTGATGAGCGAACCGAGAAAGAAAACCGCGTTTAAGGGGATTTTCCCACAAGCTTAGGGATTAACGTCCTGAACCTGAACCTGAACCTGAACCTGAACCTGAAGTATAGACCTGCTGGGTGCGGCTTTAGGCCTTTCATAAAAGCCATGATCAACTCTAAGGGCCAGTAACCTCCCGCCCGAAGAGCAAAGCGTCCGCCGCCGGGATGCGGCGGCCGATCTGCATGGATGCATGATTCCTTTGCGATCGGGCGGGGGTGACTGGCCAACTCACCGATCCCACAGCACCAACTCACCGATCCCACAGCACCAACTCGCCGATCCCACCGCGCCCATTCGCCAATCCCACAGCGATCCCACCGCACCCGCGCAAAAACTCAATCCTGGCGATGCGTATGCACCATATAATTCACATCCACGCCACGCCCCAGACGGAACTGATTGGTCAGCGGATTGTAGTGCAGGCCAATCATACCCATCTCACGCAATGGCGTTTCATCGACCCAGTTCAGCAGTTCAGCCGGACGGATGAACTTCTTAACATCATGCGTCCCACGCGGCACCATACGCATCACGTATTCGGCTCCGAACACCGCCAGCAGCCAGGCCTTTGGATTGCGGTTAATCGTCGAGAAAAACACTTCGCCGCCGGGTTTCACTAACTGCGCGCAAGCCAGCACCACCGAACGCGGATCGGGCACGTGCTCCAGCATCTCCATGCAGGTCACCACGTCATACTGCCCGGCATGGCTGGCGGCGTGGTCCTCCACGGTTTGCTGCACATAATTGACGCTGACGCCGCTCTCCAGCGCATGTAAACGCGCCACTTCCAACGGCTCTGCACCCATATCCAGTCCAGTCACATTGGCACCTTCACGCGCCATACTTTCAGCCAGGATGCCGCCGCCGCAACCCACATCCAACACCTTCTTACCAAACAAGCCATTGCTGTGCTGAGCAATCCAGCCAAGACGCAGGGGATTGATACGGTGTAACGGCTTAAATTCACCCTCTAAATCCCACCAGCGTGATGCCACCGCTTCAAACTTGGCGATCTCGGCGTGGTCGACGTTCTGGCGGCTTTCCTGCGGTTGTTCACTCATTGAATCAAGACTCCTGACAAAATATTCCCTCAGTATAAACGCTTAAGTCTCGCCAGCGCATCTCTCACCTGAAAGGAAAAGCGGGATTAAACCCTGCTTAACGTTCACCGTGGGCAAGCAATGTGATATAGTTTCGCACCATTAAAATCCGGGATTATGTAGAGGGATAGCGGCTCCATGAGCGACCTTGCGAGAGAAATTACACCGGTCAATATCGAAGAAGAGTTAAAGAACTCTTACCTCGATTACGCCATGTCGGTCATCGTTGGCCGAGCCTTACCCGATGTGCGTGATGGCCTGAAGCCGGTGCACCGCCGTGTGCTGTTTGCCATGAGCGAACTCGGCAACGACTGGAACAAACCTTATAAGAAATCGGCCCGTGTGGTCGGTGACGTAATCGGTAAATATCACCCACATGGTGATTCCGCTGTTTACGAAAGTATCGTTCGTATGGCCCAGCCGTTCTCCCTGCGCTACATGCTGGTAGATGGTCAGGGTAACTTCGGTTCCGTTGATGGCGACTCCGCTGCAGCGATGCGTTATACCGAAGTCCGTATGGCGAAAATTTCCTCAGAACTGCTGGCTGACCTGGAAAAAGAAACCGTCGATTTCGTCCCGAACTATGACGGCACTGAGCAGATTCCTGAAGTTCTGCCGACCAAAATTCCTAACCTGCTGGTAAACGGCTCGTCCGGTATCGCCGTAGGTATGGCGACCAATATTCCGCCGCACAACTTAACGGAAGTGATCAACGGCTGTCTGGCGTTCATCGAAGATGAAGAGATCACCGTTGAAGGCCTGATGGAACACATCACCGGTCCGGACTTCCCAACCGCAGCGTTCATCAATGGTCGTCGTGGTATTGAGGAAGCTTATCGCACGGGTCGCGGCAAGATTTACATCCGCGCGCGCGGTGAGATCGAGACCGACGCCAAGACCGGCCGCGAAACTATCATCGTCAATGAAATTCCGTATCAGGTGAACAAAGCACGCCTGATCGAGAAAATTGCCGAGCTGGTGAAAGAAAAACGCGTTGAAGGCATCAGCGGTCTGCGTGATGAATCCGATAAAGACGGTATGCGTATCGTTATCGAGATCAAACGCGACGCGGTGGGCGAAGTGGTGCTGAACAACCTCTACTCGCTGACGCAGTTGCAGGTCTCATTCGGCATCAACATGGTTGCGCTGCATCAGGGCCAGCCGAAGATCATGACGCTGAAAGGCATTATCGAAGCCTTCGTGCGCCATCGCCGTGAAGTGGTGACGCGCCGTACCATCTTCGAACTGCGTAAAGCACGTGACCGTGCACACATCCTTGAAGGTCTGGCAATTGCGCTGGCTAACATCGACCCGATCATCGAACTGATTCGTCGTGCACCGACCCCAGCCGAAGCGAAAGCGGGCCTGTTGGCGCAGCCATGGGATCTCGGTAACGTCGCGACTATGCTGGAACGTGCCGGTGATGATGCTGCCCGTCCAGAGTGGCTGGAAGCGCAGTTCGGTATTCGCGACGGTCAGTACTATCTGACTGAACAGCAAGCCCAGGCGATTCTGGATCTGCGTCTGCAGAAACTGACTGGCCTTGAGCATGAAAAACTGCTCGACGAATACAAAGAGTTGCTGGACCAGATCGCCGAATTGATCCACATCCTGCAGAGCGCTGAGCGTTTGATGGAAGTGATCCGCGAAGAGCTGGTGGCAATGCGCGATCAGTTTGGTGATGCACGTCGTACCGAAATCACCGCGAACAGCGCTGACATCAACATCGAAGACCTGATCAATCAGGAAGACGTTGTAGTCACCTTGTCGCATCAAGGGTATGTCAAATACCAACCGCTGACCGACTATGAAGCTCAGCGTCGTGGTGGCAAAGGCAAATCTGCTGCGCGTATTAAAGAAGAAGACTTTATTGATCGTCTGCTAGTGGCCAACACCCATGACACCATTCTGTGCTTCTCTAGCCGTGGCCGTCTGTACTGGATGAAAGTCTATCAACTGCCAGAAGCGAGCCGTGGAGCGCGTGGTCGTCCAATCGTCAACCTGCTGCCGCTGGAAGCCAACGAACGTATCACCGCCATTCTGCCAGTGCGTGAATACACCGAAGGCTTCAACATCTTTATGGCGACCGCGGATGGTACCGTGAAGAAAACGGCCCTGCAGGAGTTCAGCCGTCCACGTAGCGCCGGTATCATCGCTATCAATCTGCGTGAAGATGATGAGCTGATCGGCGTTGCGCTGACCAACGGTAGCGACGAAGCGATGCTGTTCTCTGCCGCGGGTAAAGTGGTGCGCTTTGCTGAGACTGCTGTTCGCGCCATGGGACGTTCCGCATCCGGTGTGCGTGGTATTAAGCTGGCTGAGAATGACAAAGTGGTGTCGTTGATTGTGCCGCGTGAAGAGGGCGCTATCCTCACCGTGACGCAAAACGGTTACGGTAAGCGTACCGCTAACAGCGAGTACCCAACCAAATCACGTGCCACTCAGGGTGTGATCTCAATTAAAGTCACCGAACGTAACGGGCCAGTGATTGGTGCGGTACAGGTGGTGGATGGCGATCAGATCATGATGATCACTGATGCTGGCACACTGGTGCGTACACGCGTGTCAGAAGTCAGCGTGGTGGGTCGTAACACGCAAGGCGTGATCCTGATCCGCACCGCAGAAGACGAAAATGTTGTTGGTCTGCAGCGTGTCGCTGAGCCGGTGGAAGAGGAAGAACTCGACGCCATCGACGGTAGCGTAGCGGAAGGTGAAGATGACATCGCGCCAGAAGTGGATAGCGATGACGCGCCGGAAGCGGACGACGAAGAGTAATCCATCCCCTGGATTATTTAACGGCAGGTCGGGTAACTGACCTGCCGTTTTTTTATCTGAGTTTTACTCCCAAAGTCGCGTGCTGGCTGGCTTTTTAACCCCGATAAAGCTAGTGTATGAGGACTTTTCAACATCCTGACAACACCTTGCCGCCAGTGAGCCTCTTTTGAAATATCTCGTCTCCTTCCGTACCACGCTTCGCATCTCGCGCTATCTTTTTCGCGCACTGGCGTTGCTGCTTTGGGCGCTGGGTGCCTTACTGACCACCTTTTTCATCATCAACGTGCTGCATGAGAAAGAGAACGCGGTTCGTCAGGAGTTTGCGACAAATTATGGTCAGGCCGAGTGGTATGTCCGTCACTCCGCGGATGTGATGCGCGAATTGAAGTACATCACGGAAAATCGCTTGAGTAACAGTGCTAATGGTTTGGATGTGCTGAATGGTTTACCCACCAGTAAAGGCACGTTACCGCAGTTCACGCCGTTATTCTCAGACGGTGATTGCACCTCAATGAGCAACACCTGGCGCAACTCGCTCGATTCGCTCAGCTACTTCATTAACTACTGGAAAAGCAACTTCGCTTCCGCCTATGAGTTGAACCGGGTGTTCTTTATTGGTGGCGAGAATCAGTGCCTGGCGGATTTCACCATTGGCAACAACAACTCCGTTGACCGCGAACGTAGCCTGAAGGCGCTGCGCGAACGCGTGCTGCACTATCGCAGTGGTAATGAAGAAGAGCGGCGTAACCCCATGTATTGGATCACCCCCAGCAGCCAGCCTGGCGTGGGGAATTTCTATATGGTGATGCCGGTTTATGTGGCTAATAAATTGCAGGCGCTGTTAGGTGTTGAACAAAATATTCGTCTGGACGAGTTTATTCAACCTGGCGGGCTGCCGCTGGTGGCGACCATCACGGATGAAAACTATCGACCACTGCTCAGTTCGCGCCGCGGTGGTCCTGGCTATTCACTCGACGATTTACCCGATGACAGCACCTGGTTTGGTTATCTGGATAGTTACCGTCAACTGGTGCTGAAAAAACCGTTGCCGCCGTCCAACCTCAACGTGGTGTGGTCACTCTCGACCGATGTGTTGATGGATCAGCTTAAGCTCATGCTGATTAACGCACTGCTGCTGAATATTCTCAGCGCGCTGGTGCTGTTCACCCTGGCGTGGATTTTCGAGCGCCGCATGTTCCTGCCCGCCGAAGACAATGCGCATCGGCTGGAAGAGCACGAGCAGTTCAACCGTAAAATTGTCGCTTCGGCACCGGTGGGCATCTGTATTCTGCGCACCAGTGATGGCACCAATATTCTCAGTAATGAACTGGCGCACAACTATCTGACACTGCTGACGCAGGAAGATCGCCAGCGCCTGAACGAGATCATCGGCGGACAGCAGGTCAACTTCGTCGACGTACTGACGGGCACCAACACTAACCTGCAAATCAGCTTTGTCCATTCGCGCTATCGCAACGAAAACGTGGCGATTTGCGTGCTGGTCGATGTTTCCGCACGTGTTCGAATGGAGCAGTCGCTGCAGGAAATGGCACATGCGGCGGAACAGGCGAGCCAGTCTAAATCCATGTTCCTTGCCACCGTCAGCCACGAGTTACGCACACCGCTGTACGGCATTATCGGTAACCTCGATTTATTGCAAACCAAGGCATTGCCGAAAGGTGTCGATTCACTGGTGACGGCGATGAATAACTCGTCGAGCCTGCTGTTGAAGATCATCAGCGATATTCTCGACTTCTCGAAAATTGAATCTGAGCAATTGAAGATCGAGCCTCGTCCCTTCTCTCCGCGAGAAGTCATCAATCACATTGCCGGTAACTACCTCTCGCTGGTGGTGCGTAAGCGCCTGACGCTGTATGTGTTTATTGAGAATGACGTACCGCTGACGCTGGAAGGCGATCCGATGCGTCTGCAACAGGTGATTTCCAACCTGCTGAACAATGCGATCAAGTTCACCCACACCGGCTGCATTATTCTGCATGCCTATGTGAGGGAGGGATATCTGGCCTTCCGTGTGCGTGATACGGGGGTAGGTATTCCCGCCAAAGAGGTCACGCGCCTGTTTGACCCGTTCTTCCAGGTTGGGTCCGGTGTGCAGCGCAACTTCCAGGGAACCGGGCTGGGGCTGGCTATCTGCGAAAAGCTGATCAACATGATGGACGGCGATATTGAGGTCGACTCCGAGCCAGGCATGGGCAGTCAGTTTGTGGTGCGTATTCCGATTTACGCGGGCCAGCAACCTGCACCTCCGTTATTGGATGGATTGCAGGAAAAGGCCATCTGGCTTGACCTGCGCAATGACTATCTCGCCAAATTCCTGCAACGTTTACTGCAACAGCAGGGCATCCAGGTCGCCGACTATCAGGGGCAGGCGTCAAGTGATGATGTCATTATCAGCGATCATGATGACTTGCCTGCGCATCCCGTGGGCGCCCGCATCCGTATTTGCGGTGCGCATATCGATATGCCGCTGGAAAGCGCGCCAGGCCAATGGGTGCACAGTACCGCGACCTTACATGACCTGCCGCTGCTGTTAGGCCGCATCTACCGCATCAATATTAATAGTGATACCACCAGCACTCCGCAGCTGCCGCTGGTGCAGGAAGCCGCAAACTACGATGACATCATGGTGCTGATAGTTGATGACCATCCCATTAACCGCATGCTGCTGTCAGAGCAGTTGGGCACGTTGGGCTATCAAACCAAAACCGCTCAGGATGGTGTCGATGCCCTGAACGTGTTGAGTCGCAATCATATCGACATTGTATTGAGCGACGTCAACATGCCGAATATGGATGGCTACCGACTGACTCAGCGCTTACGCCAGTTGGGACATGCATTCCCGGTGATTGGTGTGACAGCAAATGCTTTGGCAGAAGAGAAGCAGCGTTGTATGGATGCGGGTATGGATAACTGTCTGTCTAAACCGGTCACGCTGGATGTGTTGAAAACAACCTTAGCGATTTACGCGGAGCGGGTCAGGAAAAGCAGGGAAGGGTAAGCTGGCCGCCATAAATGGTGACCCTACGAGTGCGAAGGGGGATGCCATCACCTGTAGGGTGCGCATTCATGCGCACTAAGACAAACTGGCGCACCGAAGTGCGCCTGTTATGATTAGTCTTTGTCGATCTGGGTGGCGCTAACAGATGAGAGGTAGTTCAGCAGCGCGATATCGTTATCCACGCCCAGTTTCATCATCGCTGATTTCTTCTGGCTACTGATGGTTTTGATACTGCGGTTGAGCTTTTTGGCAATCTCAGTCACGAGGAAGCCTTCTGAGAACAGACGCAGTACTTCACTCTCTTTCGGTGACAGGCGTTTGTCTCCGTAACCACCGGCACTGATCTTCTCCAGCAGTTTTGCCACGCTTTCCGGCGTATATTTCTTGCCTTTCTGCAGGGCCGCCAACGCTTTTGGCAGATCGGTAGGCGCGCCTTGTTTCAGCACGATCCCTTCGATATCCAAATCCAACACGGCACTCAGGATCGCTGGGTTATTGTTCATGGTCAGAACGATAATTGAGAGATCCGGATAGTGACGTTTGATGTATTTAATCAGGGTGATGCCATCACCGTACTTCTCGCCAGGCATGGAGAGATCGGTGATTAACACGTTCGCATCGAGTTTGGACAAGCTGTTGATCAGTGCTGTTGAGTCTTCGAACTCACCTACAACGTTGACCCATTCGATCTGTTCCAGAGATTTACGGATACCGAACAGAACGATCGGATGGTCATCGGCAATAATTACGTTCAAGTTATTCATCTTATTGGTTACCTTGCTGCAGCAGTTGGTTGACGTACGCGTCAATTTCACTGGTGGTATTTTTAATGGTTAAATCGTCACATGCTTTTATGTGTTGTTCTAACGCTTCACATAGCAGTTTACCTGGTACCAGATTTAACATGGCAAATACGCCTTTCAGGCGATGTGCTGTCTGAGCAAGCGAGGGATAATCCTTTTCCGCGGCTTCAGTATACAGTCTCTTCACATCAGGCGGTACTGTCTCGGTAAACAGCTGGAAATAGCCGCCGCTTAATAGCGGGGTGGCAGCTTCATCTTCGCTACTCTCCTCTATCAAATCATGCGCCATTTGTTTCTCAATCAGCGCGAGCAACGCATCAAGCAGCGCATTGCTCAGGTTGAAGTTGACCCGAATTTGCTGCTCGTTTAAAACGCGATATCCCATTTCGTCATCGGCCAGCAGTAATGACCAGCCGCTCAGGCGTGTTGGATCATCGGTGACCAGCACGTCATGTTCCTGCCCTGACAGACGTTCGTCAGAGGTCAGGCAATTTGCTCCCCAGTTTTCCAGATGGCGGCAAACAATTTTGTGTACGTCTTCCACCGCGATATCGACCAGTGCAGTGACGCCTTCCAGCAGCTTCTCTTCCTGCTCGCCTTGCTGTTCCAGCGCCAGCGGCAATTGAATGTTGTAGCGCGAACCGATATCGGGTTTGGCAATGATCTCAAGCTGCCCACCCATTTGCTTACACAACTGCTTGCACAGGAAGAATGCCATGCCTGAGGCCTGGCCAAAGCGGTCTTGCGTGGTTTCACCCAGGTAAGGGAAATCGACATTCGCCAGTTCGTCCACACTCAGTCCGGAGCCGGTGTCGACTAACTGCAGCAGTACGCTGTTCGGCTTGCTTTCACTGGCTTTGATTTCCAGCGTAATCTTGCCCCACTGCGTGGTCGTCAGCGCATAGTGCATTAGCGTGGTCAGCACCTTACGCAGCGCGCGGCGATCGCCAAAACGCATCTCGTCGCTGGCAAGGTGATTATTCATCACCAGTGACAGCCCTTTGCGGCGCATCAGCGGAAGACTTTCTAAGGCGATTTCGTCCAGCAGCTCTTGCAAGTTGAACACGCTGGCATCCGGTGACCAGTCGTGCGCTTCCAAGCGGTTGAGCAAGACGATGTCATCCACTAATCGTGCCAGACCCTGACTTTCGTCGAGCAGATCCAGCACTGTCTCATCATCATCACGCTGACTGAGCTGGACTAACTGCGCCACCATGCTCTCCAGTGGGCGGTTTAACGCGTGACCCAAATTTTGCATCAACTGCTGGCGCATCTGGTGATTACGATCCAACACCTGCTGCGCTTTTTGCAGCTTTTTATTGACCAGTAATTCACGATCCTGATCGCGCATCATAAACAATTGCGTATGAGCGGACAGCACACTGCGCGCGTGGCGAATCTCATACACCTCATTGTTGATGGTCGCCTGCAATACCCCCTGGTGTTGATCGGACATATTGATGATTTTTTGCAGATTCAGGTGCGGTAACAGGTGTTCGGCAATCTTGTTACTCAATAGCGTACGGTTGGTGGCGAAGTCATATACCAGCAGACCAACCGGCAAACTGGCCACAATCTCTTCATTTAACATCCGCAGCGAGTCAAGTTCCGCACTCTGGTTCTCATTCGGGCGCAGCGATTGCTGGCGTAACAGGGTGATGCCGGCAATCGAGAGCAGGAACAGCACCAGGTTAATCAACAGTGGCCACATCAGGTTGTGCAGGGTATCCAGCGCCAGACTGGTCAGCGGCACACGATAAACCAGCTGCAGCGAGGTGCTTGGCAATGATGCGGCAATTTCAAGATTAGGATTCGCCAGCGTCACATGTGTGCTTTCGCTGCTGGCATCATCACTACTGGTGCTGGTTGTCTGCGTTGCATCCTGAATCAGCTGGAAATTCTCCAGTGGCATGCTGTGTGGGATCAAATCGTTGATGGGTAAATCAAATGCCACTACGGTTGCTAAGTGACCAGGCTGGTTGAAGGTGGTGCGCAGCGTAAAGTAGTGATCGTTCTGCCAGGCAAAATGTCGCAGTGGCGAGAAGCTTTCGCGTTCATCCAGTGCATTCGCCTGTTGCAGCATTTCGGCACGGCGGCTATCGACCAGCGTATTAATCGCGCTCTCTTTATAGCGTGTTGCCATGTCTTTCAGCGGCAGCGTGGAGATCATGATCAGACTATTGTCCTGACCATTGAGAAAATACATAGACCAGGTGGGATTCTCAGCGCCCCACAGCGTATCGAGATAGTTGGACATGCGCATGGTCATGTCCAGTGTGCTGCTGTCGTGCGAACCGAAGATCAACGCTTCCGTTTTACGGCGCGTCTTTTCCAGGTAGTAGACATCCGGGCGTAATCGGGTTTCCTGCAGATTACTGTTGGGGGCAGAACCGGCGGCAGTTGTAGCGAGATTTTCATAAATCTGCCAGGTAGCAAAACGAGAAGCGTCAATGCGCTTCTGAATGGCGCGCGCTAAGTCGGTCATCGCATAGCGCTTCTCGGTTATCCAGGCATTGACGCTATTATGCACCATCGCGCCCAGCGCCAGAAAAAGCACCAGGTTGAACACCACAAAGAAGCGGGTGACGTTACCGGAGGTCAGAGGAAATTTATAAGGCAGCATAGTGTCTCAGGATCCTGCAATTAGCGCGCCACCAGGCGAGCACTGGCGGCAACGGCCAGCAGCAGTAGGGCGATAAACAAAAATGCGCCACTCAAACTGAGCCACTGGGAAATAAATCCGATTAAAGCCGGACCTGAAAGAATACCTGCATAGCCTAAGGTTGTCATGGCAGAAATCGCCCGATTCGACGGCATATCGTGTTGATTCCCCGCGGCATTGAACAGCATCGGCACGGTGTTTGCCAGACCGAAGCCGACTAACAGGAAAGCCAACAAGGCAACCTGTGGCCAGGGAAGTATTACCGCCAGCGTCATCCCTGCTGCGGCTGCCAGTGCGCCAGTCAACATCACCGGATAACGGCCAAAGCGCTGGATGACTTTATCCCCTGTCAGACGGCCCAGCGTCATCGCGATGGAGAAGATGGCGTAGCCCAAACCCGCATGCGCCACACTCATTTCCGGGCTTTGCAGTAGCAACAGAGCACTCCAGTCGAGCACCGCCCCTTCCGCGAGGAACAGGATGAAACACAGTAGGCCGAGGAAAGCGACCCAGCCACGCGGGATTACCAGCCAGGGTTGATCAGGTTGATGCAGGCGTTCTGTCATTAGAGTTGGCAGGCAGATCAAGAGTAACGCGACGATCAAAACCATCACCACCGCCACCGCCTGCAATGGCGTCAATCCACTACTCAGCAGCAAACTCACGCTTCCCGCTCCGATAATCCCGCCGAGGCTGAAAAAACCATGAAAACCCGACATCATCGGTTTGCGTGCTGCTTTTTCTACTTCGACCGCTTGCACGTTCATCGCGACGTCCAGCATGCCCAGTCCGGCACCAAAGATCATCAGGGTGACGGCCATTAGCCATATCTGATCAAGGATGGCGAGCAGCGGCAATATTGCCAGCACCACTAACGTGGAACATAGCATGACACTTCGGCCACCAAAGCGCGCAATCAGTGCCCCCGTCACCGGCATCGCGGCAAGCGAACCGATGCCAAGACACAACAGCAAGCCACCGAGTGATGCACCGCTCAGCGCCAGGCGCTGGCTAGCAAAGGGCACCAGGGGGGCCCACGCGGACATGCTTAACCCGGCAATCAGGAAAACGATGCGTGTACCCAGATTAACTCGTTGATGCAAATTGTTGTGCTGTGCGGCGTCCAGTGCTGTCATAAAAGTGGTTTTATCATTAACTGTTAAAGCGACGAAGTTTAGCACTAAAGCGGGCATCACACCTTAGATCTGGGGCGATCTGGTCGCAGCCGTTATCGTCAGAAACAGGCATATTACCGATATTTTGCCTGCCGTTATGCTTTTCCAGAACTTTCCTGGCAAGGCCCGATCATCGCGTGAGTGACTTAAGTTAAATTCTTTCCTCTCCTTCATGCCCGCCAGAAGCAATAATCTTTAATTAAGGAACGGTCTCAAATGCGCCACAACGTCCTTCTTAAACGACTGAATAACGGCAGAGAATTACCGCATGAATATTAACCTCTTAGGCCGGATAATATTTAAACGATCTTTGTTGTGTGGAAAAATTAACATTGCAGTTTCTTAGCTAACTATTTAACAAAAAGTGCTAAAATTAACAAATAATGTGAAGCGGAAGGGGGCTTAATTTATGGCAGCAAACTATCTTTACGTGGTATTAATTTTGAGCGGAGAATCGCAGACAAAAAAAAAGCCGGACAATCATGTCCGGCGGGAATTAGGGTAAAACAACTCATTCGGGGTGAATGAAGGTAATAATGAAATAAATGATGATAGCGGGAGTAATTGTATGCGTTGAGTAGCCATTTGTTTTATCATTCAGTGCGGAGGGGTTTGTGTTTTTAAATCATTGTTTTTAAATGTATAAAAATTGGTTTATCAATGTGTGCTCTATTTTTTGTTGATCTGTGCTGCTTATAAGTTCCCCGATATTTACATTTAGAAATAACTATTAAATACAATGAAACACTTTTGGAAATTTAGTATCATTTTCGTGATAGATTATTGCCCCGTATAAAATAACAATGGCTTGCCGGCTGAATTTTTAATCGTTCAGTTCGCAGTGGCATAAATAAAGGCACATTACAGAGGGTAATAAAATGAAACGTCGCGTTATCTCCCTGATGATCCCTGCATTGCTGGTTGCAGGATCAGCAAGCGCAGCTGAAATTTATAACAAAGATGGCAACAAATTAGACCTCTACGGCAAAGTCGATGGTCTGCACTATTTCTCTGACAACTCTGGCTCAGATGGTGACCAGTCCTACCTGCGTTTTGGTTTCAAAGGTGAAACCCAGGTTTCTGATCAAATCACTGGCTATGGCCAGTGGGAATACCAGGCAGCCCTGAACACCTCTGAAGCTGAAGGCACCGCTAACAGCTTTACCCGTGTCGGCTTTGCTGGTGTGAAATTCGGCGATGCTGGATCCTTCGACTACGGCCGTAACTACGGCGTAATCTATGACGTTGCAGGCTGGACTGACGTATTGCCAGAGTTTGGTGGTGATACTTACGGCGCGGATCAGTTCATGTTCCAGCGCGGTAACGGCATGGCGACCTACCGTAACTCCAACTTCTTTGGTCTGGTGGACGGCTGGAACTTCGCAGTACAGTATCAAGGCAAAAATGACAACCCAACCGAATCAACCACCGGTCGTGACGTGCTGGGTGAGAACGGTGATGGATACGGCCTGAGCACCACCTATGATCTGGGTGCGGGCTTTGGTATTGGTGCGGCGATGTTCCAGTCTGACCGTACTAACAACCAGAACACCGGCGCTATCCTGGGACGTGGTGATAAAGCGGCAGCCTACACCGGCGGCCTGAAATATGATGCCAACAATATCTACCTGGCGGCAATGTACACCCGTACCAACAACGCAACTCGCTTTGGTTCAAGCAGTGCCACCTCTTACGGCTACGCTGATACCGCTGATAACTGGGAATTGGTTGCTCAGTACCAGTTCGACTTCGGTCTGCGTCCATCCCTGGCGTTCATCTCTTCTCGCGGCAACGTAGAGAACTATGGCGATCAGAACCTGAAAAAATATGTTGATGTGGGCGCAACCTACTACTTCAACAAAAACATGTCGACCTATGTTGATTACCAGATCAACCTGCTGGACGACAACAACTTCACCAATGCGGCTGGCATCAACACTGACGACATTGTGGCGCTGGGTCTGGTTTACCAGTTCTAATACCGACTCTGTAGCAGCGCACTTCGGTGCGCTCTTCGGCGGCCTAAGGGCCGCCGCTACGCTGAACCAAGCAACTGCGCCAAAGCCTCTTTTAATACCCCAACAATCGTTGCCGCATCTTCTCCAATCTGCACCTGAACGATAGCACCTTCGACCAGCAGCACAATCTGCGCGGTTTTCCACTGCTGCTCAGCCGTCAGCCTCTCTGCAATCGCCTGCGCCATGTCTTGTTTATGCTGACGAATCAGCATGCTGGCTTCTTCAAGCGAATTCCCCAACTCTGCTGCCGTATTAATAAAGGCGCAGCCACGGTAATCCGCGTCATTAAACCAACTCAGTAAGGTCGCGGGCAGGGCGCTAATCAGGTCGTTATCCTGCGTCAGAGACATTCTAAATGCTGACATCCAGCGCTGATGACGTAACTGCAAAAACGCCACAATGAGCGCATTCTTCGCCGGGAAGTGGCGATAAAAAGTCACTTTCGTCACGCCAGCTGCGGCAATCACCTTATCCACGCCGGTGGCACGGATGCCCTGTTGATAAAATAATTGCTGAGCGCTGAGAAGAATCCGTTCACGGGCGGTAGCGCTGGCATCAAGTTCTAACGGAGCAAGCATATAAATTTTCCGATCTTACAGGTAGACAGAATTGTCTACATACGGCAGGATGAATCAAGTAGACAGATCTGTCTACATGCAGAGGAGAATATCATGCTGGTGCCCCCATTCAATCAACAAACTGCGCTGCAAAAAGTGCGTATGGCAGAAGACGCCTGGAACAGCTGCGATGCACAGCGTGTGTCGCAGGTATACAGTGAAGATACGCGGTGGCGTAACCGCAGCGAATTCGTTAACGGTCGCGCTGAAGTCCTGTCATTTCTGCAGCGGAAGTGGGCGAAAGAGTTAGAGTATCGCCTGATCAAAGAGTTGTGGGCGTGGCATGAAGACAAACTGGCGGTGCGCTTTGCCTATGAGTGGCACGATGACAGCGGCAACTGGTTCCGCAGTTACGGTAACGAGAACTGGCATTTTGGGGCAGACGGTTTGATGATTCAGCGTTTCGCCTGCATTAATGATCTGCCGATCAAGCCAGAGCAACGCCTGTTTCACTGGCCTGTGGGAAGGCGCCCGGACGATCATCCGGGCTTGAGTGATTTGGGGTTGTAGGCGTTACTGCATCGATCGCCATTTCTTCGCTTTGGGCGCGGGTTGCGCCGGCATGCTAAGCGCCGGCGCGCTACCTTCCATCGCTACGCCTGCTAGCGTAAACGCTGAGAAACGCAGCCATTGCTGCCATTTCTGTTCTGTTTTGTTCTTTTCCATTCTGCACCTCGCTGATGTTCAACCCAGTCTCAACCGTGCAGAATTCATGCCAGATCACCGCTCTCAGCGCCACGCGACTCTTCGCGGCTTTGCTATAGTGCGTCAGCGCTGACGCGGTGCAGAATGATAGTTAGTGGTGCAAAAATTTAACGCCGACGGGAAGGGTAGTGCTGGATAAGGCGATGGCGATAAGTTTGCCAGCAGCGATAAGCCCCAAAAATAAACAGGCCGGCGGATACGGCAACAATCATATAAATCATCATCTGGCGTTCCTGTATTCGTTGTCGTGCGGGAACGAGATATCCTGAGTCAGCTTTGGTTTAACATCAAGCAGCTTTAGCCTGTTTTACAAGTTGTTTATGCTTTGAAACAGGATGAATGAATGCGTTACAGATGAGGTATGGATGTACTTTAAGAATATTCTGCTGATTAGTGCGTTAGCAGTTGGCCTGAGTGGCTGTGACCAAGCACCAACGCGTTCGGCAATGGTGCTGGAAGGTAAAACCATGGGCACGGTATGGCGTGTCAGTCTGGCAGGCGTCGAACCTCAACGTAAAGACGCATTGCAGCAGGTTATTCAGCAGCAGTTAGATCAGGATGACCACGCGCTTTCAACATGGAAAAAAGATTCAGTGCTGTCGCGCTTTAACCAATATCAAGGTAGCGACCCCCAGCCGATCAGTGCTGATATGGCAGACATTGTGGTTGAAGCGTTGCGCATCGGAAAGAAGACCAGCGGCGCGATGGATATCACCGTTGGGCCGTTGGTGAATTTGTGGGGCTTTGGGCCGGTAAAACAGCCCGCGCATACCCCAACGGATGCGGAGATTAACGCTGCCAAAGCGCAGACGGGCCTGCAACACCTGCACGTTATCCAGACGGTTGAGGGGCAGTGGCTGCAAAAAGATCTGCCTACGCTTTATGTGGATCTCTCTACCATGGGGGAAGGGTATGCCACCGATCACCTGGCCCGGCTGATGGAACAACAGGGCATCACCCATTATTTGGTCTCAGTGGGGGGCGCAGTACTCAGTCGCGGCATGAATGCCAGCAATCAGCCTTGGCGTGTGGCGATCCAGAAACCCACCGATCGGGAAAATGCGGTGGAAGCGCGTGTGGATTTGCAAGGGCACGGTATCAGCACCTCGGGGAGCTATCGCAACTATTATGAACTGGATGGTAAGCGAATTTCGCACGTGATCGACCCCGCGACAGGGCGTCCAATCGACCATAAACTGGTCTCGGCAACGGTGATAGCCACCACCGCGCTGGAAGCCGACGGCTGGGATACCGGCTTAATGGTGCTGGGCACAGAACGCGCTAAAGCATTAGCTATAAAAGAGCATCTGGCGGTGTATCTCATCACCAAACAGGGCGAGGGGTTTACGCACTGGATGTCACCGCAATTTAAATCGTTCCTGATCGATCAGGAAGACAAGTAAGCCCGGGAGGCGCATATGTTGGATCTGTTTAGTGAAGAGGCTCCCTGGCAGGAGCCGCTGGCGGAAGGCGCGGTGATTTTGCGCCGCCGCGCACGCGATGAGGCCAATGCGCTTTTGGATGCAATCCATAGCATCGCTGAACAGAACCCGTTTGCCCATCGCATCACGCCGGGTGGTCACCGCATGTCGGTGGCGATGACCAACTGCGGGAATTTAGGCTGGTCGAGCGATTCGCGCGGCTACCAATACACTGAGCAGGACAACAGCAGTGGTCACAAATGGCCGCCGATGCCTGCGCTGTTCCTGCAACTCGCGCAGCAGACCGCGCGCGAGGCCGGTTTTGCCGGCTTTAACCCAGACGCCTGCCTGATCAATCGCTACGAACCCGGGGCAAAGCTGACGTTGCATCAGGATAAAGATGAGAAGGACCTGCGCCAGCCGATCGTTTCCGTCTCATTAGGATTGCCCGCCGTGTTTCAGTTTGGTGGTTTCGAACGCGGCAACGCCACGCAACGTGTCCTGCTGGAACATGGCGATATCGTGGTGTGGGGCGGACCCTCACGCTTGCGCTATCACGGTATTTTACCGCTTAAACCGGGCATTCATCCTGATGCGGGCGCCTTCCGTTACAACCTGACTTTCCGCCGCGCCCATTAACCGGCTGTGGGATGAGAATTATTCTTGCTATCAACTGATGCGCCATTAAACTGCAGGCTGCTTTATTGACCTCCGGAATCTGTTAATGGCATTGCTGCATGTGGTTTATCGCCAGTATCGCTGGCCTTTTATTGGTGTCATTCTTCTCACCCTGTTAAGTGCTGCACTGGGCATCGGGCTGATCGCCTATATCAATAACGAGCTGATCGTCGCGGTGAATACCTCCATTGCGGTGTTGCCGAGCTTCCTTGGCCAGCTGTTTTTGCTCATGGCCGTGACGCTGGGCTCGCAGCTGGCGCTGACCTTACTGGGGCATCATTTTGTCTGGCGTCTGCGTGGCGAATTCATCAAGCGTATTCTGGATACCCGTATCGAGCGTATTGAACAGATTGGCAACGCGCATTTGCTGGCCGGCCTCACCAGCGATGTCCGCGCCATCACCATCGCCTTTGTCCGGCTGCCTGAATTGATTCAGGGCATCATTATCACCCTGGGTTCTGCACTCTATATGGCGTGGCTTTCGCCCAAAATGCTGATGATCACCTCGCTGTGGCTGGTGGTGACGCTGGTGGGCGGCTGGTTGCTGGTGTCGCGTGTTTATCAGCACATGGCTAAGCTGCGTGAAATTGAGGATGACCTGTACCGCGATTTCCAGACCATCATCGAAGGGCGTAAAGAACTGCAGCTTAACCGCGAACGTGCGCAGCTGATTTATGACACGGTTTATCAGGAAAATGCTAAGGGTTATCGCCATCATATTGTGCGTGCCGATACCTACCATCTGAGTGCGGTTAACTGGTCAAATATCATGATGCTGGGTGCGATCGGCATTGTGTTCTTTATGGCGAATGGGCTGGGCTGGGCGAACACGGCGGTCGCGGCAACCTACTCATTAACCTTGCTGTTCTTACGCACTCCGTTGCTGGCGGCCGTTGGGGCCTTGCCAACCCTGTTGAGTGCCCAGGTGGCGTACCGCAAAATCAATAGCTTCGACCTTGCACCTTACGATGCTCAGTTCCAGTCGCTGCCGCAAACCCGTGACTGGCAAACCCTGGAGTTGCGTGATGTCTGCTTCCATTATGGCGAGCACGGTTTCCAGGTAGGGCCGATTAATCTGACGCTGCGTCGGGGTGAGCTGGTGTTTCTGATTGGTGGTAACGGCAGCGGAAAATCGACGCTGGCCATGCTACTGACTGGCCTGTATCAGCCGCAGTCCGGTAGCCTGTTGCTGGATGGGAAAGAGGTGGATTGTCATAATCTTGATGCTTATCGTAAACATTTCTCGGCGGTGTTTACGGATGTGCATCTGTTTGATCGTCTTATCAGCCACGGTGGTCAGCCTGCCAATCCGGCGCTGGTGCAGCAGTGGCTTGAACGCCTGAAGATGCAAGACAAACTGAAGTTGCAGGGGAATAAGGTACTCAATCTGCAACTGTCTAAAGGACAGAGTAAACGCCTTGCACTGCTGTTAGCGGCGGCAGAAGAGCGTGACATCTTGCTGCTTGATGAATGGGCCGCGGATCAGGACCCACACTTCCGCCGCATCTTCTACCGTGAATTACTGCCGTGGTTGCAGGCGTCAGGCAAAACCGTGTTTGCTATCAGCCATGATGATCATTACTTCATTCATGCCGATCGTTTACTGGAGATGCGTGAAGGCCAGTTAAGCGAACTGACCGGCAACGAGCGCGAAATGGCAACACTGGATGCGGTTAAACGCACCGACACCGGCCATTAACGCCACGCGGGATAGCTTAGCGAAAAGCCTTATTGGGCAAAGTGTTGTCTGACGGGTAAGGTGAATTCCAACAGAGATTCCTCGTCTCTGTCTCCCTGGAACACTTCTGTCGTCTTGTGTTGTCACCGGCTCGGGTTTATTTCTGAGCCGGTTTTTTATTGTCTGGTAGCGGGTGGCTGACCAGCGTAATGATGCGATCATCACGCAGCCAGAACTGGGCCTGCAAAGGAGTATGCGCGGTAAAGTCTGCGGAGAAGTCTTGCGTCAGGAGCAGCGTTGCCTGCGCTTGCGACATATCCAGATTAACCAGCTCAGCTTGCAGGAACTCCATAGGCTGATGCAATTGCGGCCAGAGCGCTTTGTACAGACTCTCTTTCATTGAAAACAGCAGGGTCGCGGCAACTGCAAAGGGCAGCGGCAGTGTTTCCAGCAACCTGCGCTCTTTGTCACTCATCAGTAAATCCACCGTCTCCAGCGCAGTTTGTTCCGCCATCACCTGTTCCACATCCACGCCAATACACAGCGGTGCCTGCGTCACGGCGATAACTGCCATCTGCTGAGAGTGGGATAACGATGCCTGAACACCCGCAGGCCAGACTGGGGATCGGTCGGGCGCATTGCGCAGCACAAAATCCGGCAGCGCAAAGCGTGCCAGCATCTGCTGTGCCAGCCAGCGGCTTGCCAGATGCTCAGCTTTGCGTTTGGTTACCGCACTCTCAAGGGATACCGGCAGCGGCAATTGCCATTGCTGATGTAGGTCTTTATGCCATGCGAGCTGATCAAACTGACACCAGGCGATCGACACTTTTTCCGCCTGGATGGCAGCCGCGGTGATAAACGGGGGAGAGGGCAATGCAAGTGGGGTTTCAGAAGCAAACATAAAGCATCACAGCCGACGGAAAAACGTAGTTTTACCAGTCAGCTGCGAGGAGAGCAAGTCAAAGGGACTGCCGACTTTTAACGGTTTGGCGGAATCGACATGCCTTTGATCTGCACCACAAAGTGCTGATTGCCTTTCGTGATGCGCGCACCGCGCTCACACCACTGAGAGGCCAGACGGAAGAAATCGTCGCTGCCAATATCGTAAGCCAGTTCAACTTTATTGATACCTGAGTGCAGGAGTTCTTCCGCATCCTGCAGGTTTTTTGCCTTGATGACCATAATCATTGTCCATCGAAAAACAGGAAGGATAAGAGTAATTAAACTGTATGACATTTTTGTTTCAATTAGGTGAAATGCTGTCATATTTGATGAGAAATGTGATCCCGCTTCGTTTTGGTTGCTTTCGTTGAGTGATTGATAAATAGAAAAAAGGGTTTCCTTAAGTGCAATTTCCCGATATCACTGAGAGGGTTAACCAAGGAGGTCATAATGGAAATCCCCCGTCTGGACACCGCGCGTCTTATTCTTCTGCCGCTGCAAAGTGACGATGCCTTACAGGTTCAACAAGTTTTCCCGCGCTGGGAAATCGTGCGTCATCTGGTCAACACCGTGCCCTGGCCTTTTCCTGCTGACGGGGCCAGTCACTACATTGATGATATTGCCTTACCGGCAATGGCTGCGGGGCAGGCCTGGCACTGGAGCCTGCGCCATCGTTCGCAGCCGGATAATCTCATTGGCCTGATTTCATTACGTCTGGGCGCGGAAGATAATCGCGGGTTTTGGCTGGTGCCTGAATGGCAAGGGCAGGGCTTGATGAGTGAAGCTTGCGAATTAGTGACCGCATTTTGGTTTGAACATTTACAGCAGCCACGTTTGCGCGTGCCTAAGGCGATGGATAATCATGCCTCACGCCGCATATCAGAACGCACCGGCATGCGTTTAGTCGATACCTATCGCAAAACCTTTGTTGAGGGCGAGCTGGAGGCAGGGACGTGGGAGTTGACGCGTGAAGAGTGGCTGGCACGACAAACATCAGACTGAGATTGATAGGTTTGGTCAGGCTTAAGGCAATAAAAAGCAGCCATTAAGGCTGCTTTTTTGGGATTTTGGTCGGCACGAGAGGATTTGAACCTCCGACCCCGGACACCCCATGACCGTGCGCTACCAGGCTGCGCTACGTGCCGAACGTGAGGCAGTAGTCTACTGGTTCCACTACCGAATGCAATATGTGCAGGTTTTAACTGCCTCATATTTAATCAGTTTGCCGTGAAACGCTTCTCTTCCGTTAACACCTGCAACAGCAGAGCCAGTTGCGGCTTATGATCTTTCAACGGTTTGCCTTTTGCATCATAGGCGCTGTAACTGCCATTGTTATTCAGCACCAGCGTCACTGTTGGTGTGGTGACCACCAGTCTGCCATCTTCGCTGCTCGCCACCCAATTGTGACTACGCTGGGCAGCGAACAGATCTTCACCCTGTGAATAGTTCGCCGGGTTAGTGCGCACATGCAGCAGACGCTGCATCAGCGTGGTCATCACATCCTGCTGATCGGTCAGACGATCAATGGTCTGCGCAGGCGTATTTGGCCAGTGCACCACCAGAGGTACTTGAAGCGTTGCACGATTGCCAGGATTGTCATCATTGCCATTCAACGTCACCGCTCGCTGTGCCGTCACCACCACCACGGTATTTTTCAGCAAGTCGCGCTGTTGCAATGTTTGCAATACTGCGGCGATCTGCTCATCAACGCCCACAGCCTGACGCAGGTAGCTGCGCTGGCGCACTTTGGCACTGTCACCATTTACCGTCACGCCGTTTAAGGCAATCCATGAGAACCATGGGGAACCATTGCCTTTCTGACCGTTCAGCCAGTTTTGCCACTGGCTAACGGTGCTGCTGTTCGGTTGGGTATCGGCATCCGGCAGGCTGTAATCGGCTAACAGTGCCTGGCGATACAGTGGTTGGCTAAAGCCATCAGAGGAGAACAGCCCAAACTGATAGCCCTGAGAATTCAAAGCACTGAGCAGCGCCGAAGGCATTCGTGCCGCCAGTACGCCATCCATATAGCTGGACGAGATGCCATAGAACAAACCGAACAGACCTTTTTCTGGCTGCAATCCGGCACTGTAATGCTGCGTGAATCGGACATTGTCGCTGGCGAATTGGTTTAGCGAAGGCAGCGATTTATCCAGGTTTTCATTGCTCAAACCATCCACTGTCAGCAACAGCAGGTTATGGCGTGTGCCACCATCGCGGAAGGTAATATCACTGAGCGGGTACTGTACTGACAGCGCTTCAGGATCGCCTTGTTGTACCAGGCGGCGCTGATACTCTTGCGCATCCAGCAAGCCATGACGCTCCAGAAAGCGTCGTGCTGTCATGGGGTAGGAGAGCGGTAAATTGGCACGCTGCATAGTGATCGGGCGATAGAAGTTCGCATCGGCCCAGATATACATCAAGTGGCTGGCAAAAAAGGCCGAAATAAACAGCGCAGCCAACGGCTTACCGAACGAGCGGCGATTAAGACTGCGCAGCTTCTGCCAACTCCAGGTGGCGAACAACATCTCCACCAGGAAAATCAGCGGCACGCTAATGAACATCAGCTGCCAGTCACGCGCCATTTCACTTTGGTCGGGGTTGATAACCAACTCCCACACCACCGGATTAAGGTGCAGGTGGAAGCGGTTAAACACCGCACTGTCGACCATGATCAACGTCAGCCCAGCGGTGGCGATAATCGCTGATAGCACCCTGAGTAAGCGTTGAGACATGACCACAAAGGTCAGCGGAAAAATAACCAGCAGGTAACCGGCGAACACGATAAAGCTAAAGTGGCCAATCCAACTGGTATACGCATAGATGCGACCCGCGAGCGAAGCGGGCCAGTCAGCGACCAACAGATAGCGGCTACCTAAAATCAGCGCAAAGATGATGTTAAAAAGCGCAAACCAGTGCCCCCAGCTAATCATCTGGGAGACTTTTTCGCGGTAGCGCTGCCGGTTGGTTACCATATTATGAAGTCAGATCTGCAATTTAATGGGCGTTGTCATCGCGTACGGAAGACTGCAACGCTTCCGCGAATGATTTCGCCAGGCTACGGCGCTGCGCCGGAGAGACACTGGTGTTGATCAAGTTAGTTACCATGTTCCCTAAAACCATCAGGGAAAGGTCGGTTGGCGCTTTGTCTTTTTCAAGAATCTGCGCCATCTGCGCGAGAAGCTTCTCTACGCGCTCGTCGCTGTAACGGGATGATTGTGGCATATCGTCGACTAATCAAGTGTGAAAAGGCGGTATATTACCGTAACAACGCACTTTTTTCCGCAATTTTATCGCAAGCAGAACGATCAGTTTGTGCGTGCAGTTGAAAGCAGCGGCAGGCGGTGTTTGAATACGCGGCTGAGCCTAAAGGAGAGTCTACCATGAGTCTGGATATCGACCAGATTGCCCTGCATCAGTTAGTTAAACGTGATGAAAACCAGCTGGAGCTGGTCCTGCGCGATACCTTGCTGCCGACGACCCGTGCGGTGGAAGAGATGGCGGAAGAGTTGCACCGGGTTTACAGCGCGAAGAGTAAAGCCTATGGCTTGTTCAACGAAGAGAGTGAGTTAGCCGATGCGCTGCGCAACTGCCGCAAAGGGGAAGATGACTTTCTGGCTTTCAGCCGTGCGGCGACCGGTCGTCTGCGTGACGAACTGGGCAAGTATCCGTTTGCCGAAAGTGGCGTGGTGCTGTTTTTACACTATCGCTATCTGGCGGTGGAGTATCTACTGGTGGCGATGTTGAGCAGCCAGTCGAGCATGCGTGTGAACGAGCAGTTGGATATCAGCAGCACCCATTATCTCGACATCAATCACGCTGACATTGTGGCGCGTATCGATCTCACTGAATGGGAAACCAATCCTGAATCGACGCGCTATCTGACTTTCCTGCGCGGCCGCGTGGGGCGCAAAGTGGCAGACTTCTTCATGGATTTCCTCGGCGCCAGTGTCGGTCTTGATACGAAAGCGCAAAACCGCGGTTTACTGCAGGCGGTGGATGATTACTGTGCGGAGTCGAATCTCGATAAAAACGAACGCCAGAATTATCGTCAGCAGGTTTACAGCTACTGCAACGATCAATTGCAGGCGGGTGAAGAGATCGCGCTGGAGGATCTTTCCAGTGAACTTCCTCCGCTAGGCGAGAAAACCTTCCAGGCGTTTACGCAGGAACAA
This sequence comes from Type-D symbiont of Plautia stali, assembly GCF_001485335.1. Lineage (NCBI taxonomy): Bacteria > Pseudomonadati > Pseudomonadota > Gammaproteobacteria > Enterobacterales > Enterobacteriaceae > Type-D symbiont of Plautia stali. Next base: position 50,483 of record NZ_BBOC01000004.1, read on the forward strand.
GGGTACGAGTTAGAGGAACACTTCCCAGCGGATCGCAGCACACTGCGTCAGCTCACCAAATTTGCCGGGAGCGGCGGGGGCATGACCCTGAATTTTGATGCGATGCTGCTGGGTGAGCGCATTTTCTGGGATCCCGCTACCGATACCTTGACCATCAAAGGTACGCCGCCGAATCTGCGCGATCAGTTGCAGCGTCGAACCGGCGGCAACTGAATTTTGACATAAAAAAAACGCCGCAGATGCGGCGTTCTCTTTTCAACTCGTTGGCGATTAAGCGCGAACGAAGTCGATGTGGTGCAGTTTTGGCTTGAACGGGTGACGTTGCACCGCCTGAGCTTTAACTTTGATTTCTTTACCATCAACAACGATGGTCAGCACGTCGGTGTAGAACTCAGGCTTAGCCTGCAGGTTCATCACAACGTCGTGGTCCAGTTCGATAGCAACTGGTGCTTCGTTTCCGCCATAGATGATGGCTGGGAATTTATTTGCTACACGCAGACGGCGGCTCGCACCCTTACCCTGCTCTTTACGTACTTCAGCGTTGAAAGTGGTCATTCTTGTATCTCTTCAATAGTTCCTGCTACAGGCGACCCAGCAACAGGACGGTTATTCAAATGCTTTTACGGATGCAAAAGCGGGCGGGATTATAGCCATATTCAGAGGGCGGGGCAAATGATTCTGCCGCTTAACGCAATTCATTGGCACGGCGATAGCGGCCCTGATAATCAAACATCTTTTCGCGAATTTGCCAAAAATGGCCTTTGGCGCGCGCCACCACAAAATCGGGATGACGCAAAAGAGGTTGTAAAGCGATGACATCGGCAGCGGTTTGCCAGCCCAACTCAACGCCTGGCGCGCGCTGATGTGGGCGCATAAACAATTGCTCAAAGGCTTTACGTTGTGCTGGCGTTTGCAGACGAAATCGTTCGCTAACGCTGGTGCCATCCTCATCGAAATAGGTGGCTTTAAGCCATTCCCCTTTCTCGTCGCGGCCTTGTTCCAGCGCCATGCCACCACAGCGCAATACACGGGCATCTTTCAGTTTTAATGCCGCTTTGAGCATATCGTCGGGATCCACCATGATGCGGTCACACTGATGGCAGCGGCGGGCGGCAATATCATTCTCTGCTCCGCAATCCGGGCAGCTTTTAAAACGAAAACGGTAATCACACTGCTCACGGTTTCCCTCGTCATCCTCCAGCACACCCTGACAGCGGCGACCAAAATGTTCGATGACATGGCCATCCTCGGTGGCTTTTCCCCAGAAAGTATTGGCGAATCCGCAGGAAGGGCAGAATACCTGTACCGGTTGATTGTCGCTGGCACCTTTTGGCGTGCCGACTTCAGGGGTGAAAAGGTCGTGCGGATTGCCGGCATAATCCAGAATCAGGCAATCTGTTTTACCCGGTGACAGGCGCAGGCCGCGCCCAACAATTTGCTGATAGAGGCTGACGGATTCGGTCGGGCGCAAAATGGCGATCAAATCCACGTGCGGTGCATCAAAACCGGTGGTCAGCACCGCGACATTCACCAGAAACTTCAGCTGCTGCGCTTTAAAAGCGTTAATAATGCGATCGCGCTCTTTGACCACCGTTTCTGCCGATACCAGCGCACTGTTTTCTGGCAGCAGCGACAGAATTTCGCGCGCATGTTCCACCGTCGCCGCGAACACCATCACACCACGCCGGTCGTCTGCGAATTCAACAATCTGGCGGATGATATGCGGGGTCACACGGTTTTGTTGCTTCAACTCGCGATTGAGGTCGGCTTCACTGAATAAGCCATTATTTTGCGGGATCAGGCGGCTGAAATCGTACTGCACCACCGGCATATCCAGTCGTTCGGGCGGGACAAGGAAGCCGTGTTTGATCATATAACGCAGCGGCAGTTCATAAATGCAGTCACGGAACAGTGCCTGCTGGTCGCCACGCACCATACCGTGGTAATGAAACTGATAAATCCAGCCTTTTCCGAGGCGGAAAGGGGTGGCAGTGAGACCAAGCAGGCGCAGTTGTGGATTATGCTGGCGCAAATGGGCAAACAACTGCTGGTACTGGCTTTCTTCATTGTCACTAATGCGATGGCACTCATCGACGATCACCAGCGAAAAGGCGCTGTCAAAACGGTCAAGATTACGCGCCACCGATTGCACGCTGCCGAACACCACCTTGCTCTCGCTTTGCTTGCGCTGCAAACCGGCAGCGAAAATATCCGCCTGCAAACCGTAAGCCTGATATTTGCTGTGGTTTTGTTCGACTAACTCTTTGACATGGGCCAACACCAGCACCCGACCGCGCGCCACGCGTGCCAGTTCAGCAATGACCAAACTTTTACCGGCGCCGGTCGGCAACACAATCACCGCTGGTGTAGGGTGACGGCGGAAGTGTTGCAGGGTGGCGTCAACGGCTTCTTGCTGGTACGGGCGCAGGGTGAAAGACATCGGGGCAAACTTTTTCTGGAACGGGGGCGTATTATGCCATGAAAGCATCTGAAACACAGGATCGCTACTGTTAGCAGGCGAAGGATCAAGCTATACTGACCCCACTTTTTTAACGGACAAAACGCCGTTTCAGTTTCCCTCCGCAGTAACAGGCAAAACGAATTCATGCGACTCGAAAAATTCATATCTCAGCAACTGGAAGTCAGCCGTGCTATCGCTGGCCGCGAAATCCGCGCCAAAAAAGTCACCATCAACGGCGAAGTCGTACGTGATGCGGCTTACAAAGTGCAGCCAGACGACGAAATCGAATATGACGGCACTCCGCTGGTGGTGCAGCAAGGTCCCCGTTATTTCATGCTGAACAAGCCGCAGGGTTATGTCTGTTCCACTGACGATCCCGATCATCCTACCGTGCTGTTCTTTATTGAAGAACCGGCGGCGTTCAAGCTGCATGCAGCGGGTCGATTAGATATTGATACCACCGGTTTAGTACTGCTGACCGACGATGGCCAATGGTCGCACCGTATCACGTCTCCGCGCCATCATCTGGAAAAAACCTATCTGGTGGAAGTGGAAGAGCCGATCGATCCTTCGCTAATTGAGAAGTTCGCGGCGGGTATTCAACTGCACAATGAGCGTGAGCTGACTAAACCGGCTGTGCTCGAAATTCTCGATGAAAAAGCGGCACGCTTAACCATCAGCGAAGGGCGTTATCACCAGGTGAAACGCATGTTCGCAGCCATGGGCAATCACGTATCCGCGTTACATCGCGAAAGTATTGGTGACATCGTGCTGGATGAGGAACTCGGTGAAGGCGAATACCGTGAACTCACCGTCGAAGAGATCGACAGCATCGGACTGCCAGAAGAACTGAAAAAACGCAAATAGCGGGAGAAAGCGGTGCGTAAGGAAAAGAATTCACCGATAGGTTTGGTTGTGATTCTGGGATTGCTGGCGATGCTGATGCCACTGTCCATTGATATGTATCTGCCAGCGATGCCGCAAATTGCACGTGAGTTTGCCGTTTCTGCAGGCAGCGTGCAGATGACGCTCAACCTTTACATCCTTGGTTTTGCCATTGGTCAGTTAGTTTATGGTCCACTGGCGGACAGCTACGGACGTAAACCGGTGATTGTGCTGGGCACATTGATCTTTGCCTGCGCAGCCGCCGCCTGCGCGCTGTCACAATCTATCGATCAACTGATCTTTATGCGCTTCCTGCACGGTCTCTCGGCGGCAGCGGCCAGCGTGGTGATTAATGCCCTGATGCGAGATAGCTACTCGAAAGAGGACTTCTCACGCATGATGTCCTTCGTGATGCTGGTGACCACCATTGCACCGCTGCTGGCCCCGATTATTGGCGGCTGGCTGCTGCTGCTGTGGAACTGGCATGCCATTTTCTGGACATTATCGGTCGCTGCTTTGATCACCACGGTGCTGGTGGTCACGCAGATCCGTGAAACTCTGAAACCCGAGCAGCGGCAGCGTTTTCATTTACGTACTACCCTGAGCAACTTTGTGGCACTGTTCCGGCATAAGCGCGCGTTCAGTTACATGCTGGCAAGCGGCTTCTCCTTTGCCGGACTGTTTACCTTTCTCAATGCCGGACCCTTTGTTTACATCGAAGTGAATCACGTCTCGCCACAGAACTTCGGCTACTACTTTGGCCTTAATGTGGTGTTCTTGTTTGCGATGACCTTGATTAACAGCCGTGCCGTGCGTCGTTTTGGGCCGCTGGCGATGTTCCGTATTGGTCTGATCATTCAGTTCGCCATGGGTATCTGGCTGTTAATTTCCAGCGCGCTGGATCTGGGCTTCCTGTCACTGGTGCTGGGCGTCGCGATGTTTATCGGTTGTGTCTCGACCGTTTCGTCCAATGCCATGGCGGTAATACTGGATGAGTTCCCGCATATGGCGGGCACGGCCTCTTCGCTGGCCGGCACATTACGCTTCGGCGTAGGTGCTCTGGTGGGTGCACTGCTGTCACTGGTCAGTATTAACAGTGCCTGGCCGATGGTGGCAACCATTGCGCTGTGCGCTACGGTGTCCATCGTGCTGTTCAGTTACGCCTCACGTCCACGCCACGCATAATCTTGTAGCGGCGCAATAAATTGCTCCGCTACTGATTTATGACTGACATCTTCAAACACAACACTCCCCGCAAATTCGCGAATCCCCACATATTCGTTATGCTTAATGTTTCCATAATGTGAAAATTAAGAGATAAAAAAGTAACGACATTGCGTCTAAAATGATTGTTAACTGCCGCCGAACAGGGTACACATAGGCATAAATGCGAGAAGACTCGCAAATAATAACTTTGCTACATGCTTTGTGCTTAAAACGAGAAGGCAAACCTTGACGTCCGTATTCTGAGCTAACCAGGAAAGGATTCACGCGTTACCGCCGTCGTCGTGAATAAGAGTTAACGTCTCTGGGGACCGTACTTATGCTACAACTTTCGGTTATGCATCGCTTACCGCAACACTATCGCTGGTCGTCAGATCATGCGGGTGAAATTGAGTGTCAGGAAGCGGCAAACGGTGTGCACGATGAAGATTTAGTGGTACTCCGCCTGCTCAGCCATGATGGCCATCCCGCGCTGGAGATTCTGCACCAGTTGCAAGAAACACTGGCGCAGATTCAGGTGGAATGCAAAATTGCCAGGTGTGAAGGGCAGCCGTGTCTGCTGATTCAGCGCGGTGATGAAAGCGCCACCAACTGCTGCCTGAAAAATCAGGGCGTTGCGATAGCTGAAACTTTTGAAGGTCATTAACTCAAGGGCTGGCCTTGCGCTGAAGCCAGCAACTGACGGGTATAATCGGTGGCTGGCGCGTTAAACAGTGCCTCGCATTCTCCCTGTTCCACCACCTCTCCCTGACGTAACACGATCAACTGGTGACAGAGTGCACGCACCACCTGCAAATCATGGCTGATAAACAGATAGGCCAGCTGATGCTGCTGCTGTAAACGACGGAGCAGCGTGAGAATTTGCTTCTGCACTGAGCGATCCAGTGACGACGTCGGTTCATCCAGTACGATCAACTGTGGCTCTAAAATTAACGCGCGCGCAATCGCGATACGCTGGCGCTGACCGCCGGAAAACTCTGCGGGATAGCGCGAGCGGCTCTCGGCCTCCAGTCCCACTTCCTCCATCACCGCAATCACTTTCGCTTCCTGTTCGGCAGCACTCAGCTCTGGTCGATGGACGGCCAACCCTTCGGCAATCACCTGCTGCACCGTCATACGTGGATTCAGTGAAGAGTTCGGATCCTGAAACACCACCTGAATCTTCGGGCGCAGCGGCATCAGTTGCTTGCGCGTCAGCGTATGCAGAGGCTGATCGTCAAACCAAATCTCGCCGCGGGCGGCGATCAAACGCAGCAGTGCCAGGCCAGTGGTACTTTTGCCGGAGCCTGATTCACCGACCAGGCCGAGGCTTTCACCCCGGCGAAGCGTGAAGCTCAAGTCCTGTAGCGCCGTCTTTTCCGCTACTGCCCGCTTGAACAATCCGCGGCGAATGGGAAAGCCCACATGCAGATTTTTAACCTGCAACAGCGGTTGCGGATTCCTGAGGGGAACCGGTTGACCATCGGGTTCGGCAGCCAAGAGTTCGCGGGTATAAGGATGAGTCGGCAGGCTGAAAAGCGCGTCGCAGCGGTTGTGTTCGACTTCTCGCCCATTGCGCATCACCGTCACACGATGCGCCAACTGGCGCACAATATTCAGATTATGGGTGATAAACAGCATGCCCATATTCAGCTCTCGCTGCAGTTCTCGCAGCAGTTGCAGAATCTGCGCCTGTACCGTGACGTCGAGCGCGGTGGTGGGTTCATCGGCAATCAGCAACTTGGGCTGCATCAGCAGCGCCATGGCGATCATCACGCGCTGACGTTCGCCACCAGAGAGTTGATGGGGGAAATCCTGCAGCCGAGACGCGGCCTGTCGAATCCCCACGCGATCCAGGCAACTGAGAATTTCACCGCGCGCCGCCTCTTTGCGCATTCCCCGATGCTGAGACAGCACCTCATACAGCTGTTTCTCAACGTTATGCAACGGGTTAAGCGAGACCATCGGCTCCTGGAAAATCATCGCCATTTGGTTACCACGCAAGCCGCGCATCTCGCGTTCACTGGCCTGCAGGATGTTCTGTCCATTGAACACAACTTCGCCCTGCGGATAGGTCACGGGTGGCTGAGGTAACAAGCGCATGATCGACAGGGCAGTCACGCTTTTGCCCGATCCTGATTCGCCGACCAATGCCAGGGTTTCACCCGCATCAATGTGCAGTGAGATATCTTCCACCACGCGGCGTTGATTAAACGCCACGGCCAGATGATTAACGGTCAGTAAGCTCATTTAACGTCCCCGACTTGGATCAAAGGCATCGCGTACCGCTTCACCTATAAAGATCAGCAGTGATAGCAGCAGGGCGAGTGCGAAGAAGCCAGAAAGCCCCAGCCAGGGTGCTTGCAGATTATTTTTGCCTTGCAGTAACAGCTCACCCAACGACGGTGATCCCACCGGAAGGCCAAAACCGAGGAAATCCAGGGATGTCAGCGTGGTGATCGAACCACACAAAATAAAGGGCAGGAAAGTCAGCATGGCCACCATCGCATTGGGCAACATATGCCGCAGCATGATGCGTCCATCGCTGACCCCCAGCGCCTGCGCGGCACGAATGTAATCAAAGTTACGCGTGCGTAGAAATTCCGCGCGTACCACGCTGACCAGGCTCATCCAGCCAAAGATCACTGTCACCAGCAACAGCCACCAGAAACCGGGCTGGATGACGCTGGAGAGCAAAATGAGCAGGAATAGAGAGGGCATACCGGACCAGACTTCAATCAGACGCTGCCCCACTAAATCAACGCGGCCGCCGAAGTAACCCTGCACCGCACCGACCACAATGCCAATCACACTGGAAAACAGCGTCAGCAGAATACCGAATAGCAAGGATACGCGTGTACCGTAGAGCAGACGTGCCAGCACATCACCGCCGTTGGCATCGGTGCCGAGCCAGTTCTGTTTCGATGGCGGAGAAGGGAAGGGCACATCGGTGGCGAAATTGATGGTGCTGTCACTAAAGCGAATCGGCGCCCACAGTGCCCAACCCTGGCGGTCAATCCGCTGCTTGAGCCAGGGGTCTTGATAATCTGCGGGCGTCGCAAACTCACCGCCAAAATCACTTTCACTGTAGTTAAACAGCAGTGGCATATACCAGCGCTGCTGATAGTGCACGATCAAAGGTTTGTCGTTGGCCAGTAACTCCGCACCCAGCGACAGCACGAAAATCACCAGAAAAATCCACAACGACCAGTAGCCACGGCGGTTGTGACGAAAGCTCTGCCAGCGCTGTTGGTTAATAAGCGATATGGCCATCAGCGTCCCTCAAAATCGATGCGCGGATCGACCAGCGTGTAAGTCAGATCGCTGAGAATATTCATCAGCAACCCAATCAGCGTAAAGATATACAAGGTGCCAAACATCACCGGATAGTCGCGCTGAATGGTGGCGTCGTAGCCCAGCAGACCTAATCCATTCAGCGAGAACATCACCTCAATCAGCACGGAACTGGTGAAAAACATGCTGATAAAGGTGGCGGGAAAACCAGCAATCACTAACAGCATGGCGTTGCGGAAGACGTGTCCATACAAAATGCGTTTCTCATCCACTCCTTTCGCTCGTGCTGTCACAACATATTGCTTGCGGATCTCATCGAGGAAGGAGTTTTTGGTCAACATGGTCAGCGTGGCAAAGCCACCAATCACCGTTGCCAATACTGGCAGCGTGATGTGCCACAGATAATCACCGACTTTACCGTACCAGGGCAGGGTATCGAATTGGGGTGACGTCAGGCCACGCAGCGGGAACCAGTCTAAATAGCTGCCACCGGCAAACAGCACAATCAGCATGATGCCAAACAGGAAGGCGGGAATGGAGTAGCCAATGATAATGAAGGTGCTGCTCCAGATGTCGAAAGCGCTGCCGTTGCGCACCGCTTTTTTGATGCCAAGCGGGATAGACACCAGATAGATGATCAGTGTGCTCCACAGACCGAGGCTGATGGAAACCGGCAAACTCTCTTTGATCAGTTGCAGCACCGAAGCACTGCGGAACAGGCTGTCGCCGAAATCAAAACGCAGGTAATTCCACAGCATCTCGCCGTAGCGCTGCAGCAGGGGTTTATCAAAGCCGTAGCGATGTTTGATTTCCGCGATCACTTCAGGATCGAGCCCGCGCGCGCCGCGATATTGGCTGTCGCCGGGGTTATCTCGCACTAATGCACCACGCCCGCCGCTGTCGGCACCGCCGGAGGCGGAAAACCCAGTTCTGTGACCAAACTGCGCGTTGGCCAGCGCCTGGTCAACTGGACCGCCTGGCGCAATCTGCACGATAAAAAAGTTCAGGGTGATGATCGCCCATAGCGTGGGGATTATCAGCAGTAACCTGCGTAGGAAATAGGAACCCAAACCGCTCTCCTCAGCGTCTGTCGGCCGGCAACTGTGCGGCTTTGTTCACGTCATACCACCAGTTTTCCAGCCCGGTGGCATAGGCAGGCTTGATTTCAGGACGCGAAAACTTGTCCCAGTATGCCAGCCTCTGCTCGGCGTTGTACCACATTGGGATCATATAAGCATTCCACAGCAAAATGCGATCCAGCGCCTGACCGAGGGGTAACAGGGCTTTTTCATCCCCCTGATGTGCCACAATCTGTTTAATAAAGTGGTCGATCAGCGGATCCTGCACCCGCGCGGTGTTCCATGAGGATTTGATAAAATCGGACTGCCATAAATATTGTAAATCTGTTGAGGGCCACGGCATCGCCTGATAAGCCGACGGGATCATATCGTAATCCCCTTCACGTAAACGGCGCAGAAACTGTGAGCTGTCTACCTGACGCAGTGTCATTTGAATACCAAGGCGTGCGAGGCTGTGCTGGAAAGGCAGAGCCCAGTCATTATTGGGGCCGCTGCGCATCAGCAGTTCAAAGCGGAAGGGCTGACCGGTTTTATCATTCACCAGTTGTTGGTTTTTAATCTGCCATCCCGCTTGTTTCAATAGGTCCACGGCTTTCAGCAGGTTGCCGCGATCAAATCCACTGCCATCCGATTTCGGGGGGGCGTACTCACCGTCAAACACTTCAGGCGGCAACTGGGCTTTGTATGGGGCGAGCAGGATCAGTTGCTCTGCTTTCGGATAGCCTACCGCCGCATACTCGGTGTTTTGGAAGTAACTGCTGGTGCGCTTATAAGCGCCATAAAACAGCGCCTTGTTCATCCATTCAAAATCAAATGCCAGCGTCAGCGCCTGGCGGACGCGGCGATCGGCAAACAACGGCTTCTCATTGTTAAACGCCAGCCAGCGGGTATCCGTGGCGGCTGTATTCGGTGTGGTTGATTTAACAATGGCATGGTTCTCGAAATTACGACCACGATACTGCGTGGCCCATTTTTTTGCCGAACCTTCCTCACGCAGATCGTAGGCACCCGCTTTGAAGGCTTCAAATGCCACATTGTCATCGAGGTAGTAGTCATAGCGTAAAGTATCAAAATTGAAGCGCCCGCGGTTAACCGGCAAATTGGCGGCCCAATAATTCTTCACTCGGCTGTATTCGATGAACTGGCCAGACTTATAGGCAGTGATGCGGTAAGGCCCACTCGCGAGCGGCGGATAGCCAATCGGCTCATTGAATTTTTTATTCTGCCAGAATTTCTCAGGTAACACGGGGAGCGTCAGCCAGTTTAAAATCAGGTCTTTGTCGGGCTTGGCCATATCAATACGCACCGTCAAACGGTTCAGTGCTTTCACCTCTACTCCGCGAAATGCAATGCGGAATTGCGGCACGCCTTCGGTCATAAACTTCTGGAAAGTAAAGGCGACGTCCTGTGCGGTAATCGGACTGCCATCCTGAAAGCGTGCATGCGGATTGATTGAGACTTCCATCCAGTGGTAATCACTGGGATAGCGCGCGGATTCGGCGATCAGGGGGTAGAAGCTGCCCGGTTCATCATCAGCAGTGGTGAACAGCCCATCATACAGCGTGTCGGTACCCGCTCCCGGATTCCCACGTGAGGCGTAGCGGTTGAAGTTATCGTAAGTGCCCACCACGGCCAGCGTCATCTTTCCGCCTTTCGGTGCAGCAGGATTGACGTAATCGTAATGACTGAAATTCACCGCATACTTCGGCTCGCCCAGCTTGGCAAAGGCATAACTCTCATTGATGGTTTCAGCATGCAGTGGCGCAATGGCTATACAAACCAGCAACGCTGTGACAAGACGCAGCAGCATAAGTGGGGCGCTCTCCTCTGGTGTTCCGCACTGTATGGTAGCAGTTTCGTGACGATGGCGTGACGTTAACCCAACGCAGCCTGTTGCTGATAGTAACTGATCAGGTTTTCCGGGCGTAGCGGGCGGCTAAACAGATACCCTTGCAAATGCGTCACCCCGCGATTGACCAGCCACGCGGCTTGATCGCCGGTTTCAACCCCTTCAGCCACGGTTTTCAGATTGAGTTTTTTCGCCAGCAGCAACACCGCATCCAGCACCGGTGATGTCACCGTTTCGGTGCCAATACTTTGCACAAAACCGCGATCGATCTTCAGGTAGTCAAACGGGTATCTTTCCAGATAGATCAATGCGCTGTGGCCGGTACCGAAGTCATCAATGGCTATCTTGATGTCATGCTCATGCAGCCAGGCAAAGATTTCTCCTGCGTTCTTTTCGCCCACCATCGTGCGTTCCGTGATTTCAAACACATACTTGAAGTGGTCAGCGGGCATCTCCGCAATCCACTCCTGTACGTGCTGGCGGAAACTGTCTGAGGCGAGATGCAAAGGGGAAAGGTTTAAACTCAAGCGCGTGCCACGCGGCAACTGTTGGCTTAAAAATCGGGCATCACGCGCGACCAGTTTAAACAGATGCTGGGTGAGGGGAATAATCAGGTTTTGTGCTTCGGCATTACTGATAAAGGCATCGGGTGGGATCATTCCTTCAGTGGGATGTGTCCAGCGCAGCAGCGCTTCGACCCCGTAAGGTTGGCCGTCGTGGGCGGTCACCAGGGGCTGATATTCCACATGAAACTGTCCGCGTTTAATCCCTTGCATAATCTCTTTACCGGGACGCTGATAGAGTGTCAGCAGCATCCAACTGGCACCGATCATAAACAGCGTGGCCAGTAGCCCGGTCAGCAGAATCAGATGATAGTCACGTTGCGCCAGGGTGCTGCCATAGACCACAAAGCGCATGTCATTATTTTTAAATCGCATTTCAGCCAGAGCAGGGGGGAGATCGCTGACGTTCACCACCTGGTTTTTACCGCTGAGCAGCGCTTTGTTGCCAATCACCAGCGCCATTCCGGTGATCTCTGGGTGGTAAGACGCCATAAGTTGATAAGGCGTCAGACTAATATTCATGGTGGCGAGAATGCCAGTTTCCGCTGAACCTGGACTTTTCATCCACAATGCCAGTGCCGGTTTGGTCGGCAGCAATGGCGTGCCTGGCATCAGTTTTATGTCGCGGTCGCGTTCCAGCTCAGAGTCTGGAGAAATATCATTAGCAGGCAGCAGGAAAGCACCAGTGGCAGAGGAGCAATAGGCATTGCTGTCGCGCACCAGCAATATGGCGCGAATGTTGCCGGCAAAAGCAGCACGGGAGGTGAGTTCACGGCTGACGCTGCTGCAGGATAATTGGGTGTACTGTTGTAAGGGATACAGGGTATCGACCAGGGTTGACATCACCTGTTGTAAATCGTCGCGGCTATGAATCAGCAACTGTTCATGTTGTTGTACGCGTTTTTGCCAGGTTAGCGTCAGCAGAACCGTCACAAACAACAAAAAGAACACGCCGCCGATAATCGCACTACTCCAGGCGATACGGCGCGAATAGGTTGCATGACGTTTTAACGTCCCCGACAGTGGCATGGAGTGCATTCCCCTTTGTGGTGCCATTTTTATTATGTACATCGTGCACTACTGCTCGCTGGTGTCTGGCGTTGAGCGCTGCGTATTCACGGCGTTGTGCACCAGGCTGGAACGCAAACTGCTTCGGCCAGTAAGCAAACGAGAATATAACGAGGTCGCGCGAAAAGTCTCGTTATATTTTTGATTCTCAATTACTTTTTATCTATTGGATTTGAGTTAAGAAACTGCAGGCGAAAAAAAACGCTGCCGTGGCAGCGTTTTCTGATTCTCTGGCTGAGAGGATCTTCAAAAGGATACGTTAGCTCGGGTTTTTAGCTAAAACCCGACGTGCTTCGCGATAACGCGTTTTCCAGTAACTGTCGTTTAAACTGGAGATCATCACACCACTGCTGGTGGACGCGTGTACGAAGTTGTCATTGCCGAGATAGATGCCAACATGACGACCCGTCGAACCTGCGCGGAACATGACTAAGTCACCCGGACGCAGTTTGCTGCGTGAAATTTCTTTACCGGTATCCTGCTGCTCGGATGTCGAGCGTGGCAAATCTAAACCAAACTGCTCGCGAAAGGTGCGCTGAACAAAAGCAGAACAATCAATGCCGCGTTTGGTGTCGCCGCCTAAGCGATAACGTACACCTTTCCAGTCACTGTACTGTTCCATGATGCGGGACTTAACGTCCACGTTCTGCACCATTTGTTCAAATTCGTCCTGAGACGCTTGAAGTAAAAAACCATTCTGGTTGTTAACTTCATGATTCTCGTTATTCGCGTTCTGACCGTTATGCGTACTGCTACATGCCGATAAAAGTGTTGCTAATGCTACTGCGGGAAGGATCCGCCTGAGGTATCTCAGTATTGGTTGAGACTTGACCATTATACGTGTGTTCCTTTGATGTCCTTACGACACAATGTCGTCAGCCAGATGACAAAACGGGTTCGAGATTAATAAGTACGACCGCTTAAGACAATTCCTTAATTACTAAAATGTGTTAATGAACACATTTTTGTTTCATAAGGCACCGAATTTTATGCTGCACTCTCACTAATCGGATTTGAGGTTAACCGATTACAGACCGCGTGGCGAGTGCTTTTATATAAATTTTTATAGGTTTTATTGATGTGAAATCAATTCGTAACACAATGGCTACTTTATCATCAACTGGTAGCGAATTAGCGACCAATAAGCGGTGTTATAAGGGGGTAATTCTGGCGCTAAGGCCGATTTTGAGAGGGTTCTGTCTGGACAGCTTAGGAAAAGGGCTATTGTTATCAATTTTTCATCATAATGTTTTCTTTTAATAGAAAAAGCTTAGCGTGCTAATAATGAATTTCAGAATTCGATAAGCGCGGATGATCGACTTTTATGATTATTGTCATCCGCGCTTAACAATTATGTGCGTGGCTTATATTTCCCTGGCAGGGTGCGATTGAGCCAATTCACCAGTTTGTCGCTGGCGGGCGTTAATAACCACCAAGGCAATCCCACCAGAACTACGGACAGTGATCCCACCGCAACATCGGTAAACCAGTGCGCGCCCGCCATGATGCGTGGCAGGCCAAATATCACCACAATCAGCAATGCCACCAGAAAGGCGCGGAAACCAAAATAGCGCCACATAAAGCAGGCGAAAATAATCAGCATCATGCCGTGGTCACCCGGGAAACTGGCGCTTGAGGCATCTTTGGCCGGAATACCGGTCAGTTCGCTCACGCGATGGACATTTTCAAAGAACAGCGTCGGGCTGACATGCTGTACCGGAATCAGGTGACCTAACTGATTCAACACCACCGCCGTCAGTAGCATGGTGATGCCGATGGCCAGCATACGACGCTGACCCTGCGGGGTTTCACGACGCCAGAACCACAGATACAGCAGACCCATGGCCAGCAGCGAAACCGCGTCAAAACCGCGGAAGTTGGTGATCGCCACCAGCAGTGCAAAACCGTGGTGCACCACCATCTGATCGTTGAAGCCAAAGAAGATCGCTTTATCGACACCAAACCAAAATCCGTGGTCTGGCGGCAGATACCAGGAAAAGAACAACATCAAACCCAATGCATTGAGCAGCAGGATGGTGATTAGACGAGATGCGCGCATAAAAAATAGACTCAAAATGAAAAATAACGGGGCAACCTAACGCAGCTATTTTAAACGAATCTTCAACAAAGCGGTTTGCAAAAGGTTCCAGTCAACGGATTGATGATGGATTAACTCAATGCGGCTGTCCGGTGGCGTCGTCGTGCGGGTCTCCATAAAGAAGTCCTCACCCTGGCGATTGATGTTCACCAGACCATCGGCGGTACGCAACACGCCCTTAACCCGATCGACCGGTGCATGCCGCGCCCACTCTAGCGCGGGGATGGTATCGAATACGGTATCAGCATCAAAAATCCAGCCGCAGGCTGCGTATCCTTGGCCTTCATTAAGCGCGCGTCGCCAGCGTGCAGACCCTTCCAGCTTCAGTGCCGCAAGCCCCTGAGGACGAGAAGAGTGCTGGTGATGTACCGCTTCGGGAACCGCACGATCCGCCAATCCAGGCTGGCACAACAGCGCGGGGTCGATATGGCCCCAGGCAGATTCCACTAACTGACGATCACCCAGATTCTGCTGTTGCCATGTGGCTAAACGCTGGCGATCTTCATCGCTCCAGCGATCGCTTTTGTTGGCAATAACGATATCAGCAGCGGTCAGCTGATCGCGGAAATTTTCATTTTCGACCACGCGTTGATCGGCCAACTGGCGCGGGTCAAGCAGAGTGAGGGTTGCATCAACCTGAATCCAGGGTTGATAGACTGCTGCACGTAGCATATCGAGCAACTGTTTGGGATGGCCAAGACCGGTGGGTTCAATAA
The DNA here is from genome assembly GCF_001485335.1 of Type-D symbiont of Plautia stali. Taxonomy (NCBI): domain Bacteria; kingdom Pseudomonadati; phylum Pseudomonadota; class Gammaproteobacteria; order Enterobacterales; family Enterobacteriaceae; species Type-D symbiont of Plautia stali. The sequence continues at coordinate 65,699 of NZ_BBOC01000004.1, forward strand.
TGAGGCGGTCGGGTTTGGTCTGCTTCAACAGCATATTAAGCCCAACCTGTAACGGCAGACCGTTGACGCAGCACATACATCCGCCGGGGATCTCTTTCAGCGTGGCGCCCCGATCGGCAAGCAGCGCGCCATCAATGCCGATCTCGCCAAACTCGTTAACCAGGATCGCCCAATTTTCGTTGGCTGGTTTGTTGGCAAGTAGATGGAGCAGCGTAGTGGTTTTACCGCTGCCGAGAAATCCGGTTATTACGTTAACGCGCGTCATGACAAACTCCCTATTCAGGCGCGCGGACAACACATCCGGCGCGCACCCCGTTGTTATACTATAACAACCTTCGGCGGCCGGATAAAATCGTGCGGTTAGTCCGCGCGACTCATATAGCGGCGTTCAGCAATATGGATACGAATGCGATCGCCATTGCTCAAATACTCAGGCACCTGAATGGACAATCCGGTGCTCATGCCTGCGGGTTTGGTACGTGCACTGGCAGATGCGCCCTTGATGCCCGGCGAGGTATCGACAATTTCCATATCCACGGTTTGCGGCAGTTCCAGCGCCAGCACCTGACCTTCCATGGTTAATACCTGAATGCCCGGAATGCCGCCTTCTGGAATGAACAGCAGCTCTTCTTCAATCTGCTCTTTCTTGAAGATGTAAGGTGTGTAGTCTTCATCATCCATAAACACATATTCGTCACCGTCTATATAGGAGAAGGTAACGGCGCGACGGCTAAGTTGGATGGCATCGATAATATCGTCGCCTTTAAAACGCTCTTCCACTTTCAGGCCAGTGCGCACATCGGTAAAACGCATCTTATACAGGGTTGCCGCACCGCGTGCGCTGGGGCTCTGCACATCAATGTCTTTCACCAGCAACAGTTTGCCGTTCCAGGTGACAGCCATCCCTTTTTTGATTTCATTTGCCTTTGGCATGGTGTGTGACTCGCTTAATGAAGGTTAATGCGCGCCACGTTACTCGCGCCGTGAAAAACAGGCAAGTGAGGCAGCGTAAAATTGTTGTCTGTGCATAGCATTCCCCGTGCTGGGCTGGTATTGTCGCGGCGAAATCCTTGCAGGAGCGCATGATGTTTTGTCGTGACCAGTGCGGTGCCTGTTGCACAGCCCCTTCCATCTCTTCCCCCATTCCCGGAATGCCGCACGGCAAGCCGGCCAATACCCGTTGCGTTCAGCTTGACGACAATCAACGTTGCAAGATATTTGGCTCTCCGTTGCGCCCAGCAGTCTGTGTCGGATTACAACCCAGCGCTGAAATGTGCGGCAGCAGCCGTGATGCGGCGATGACGTTCCTGCTGAAGCTGGAAGCCGATACCGCTCCCTGAGTCGTTGCTGACGCTTTGCTGAAGAACTGGCCTAAACTGACTGTTGCGTTACAGCAAAAACGTCAGCTTTCAGGGTATGAAAAATCCGAAATCCAAACTGAAGTGTGCGGAACATCAAAAATCTGCTACGCCGATTGCGCATTTTCTTGCCTGCCTGACGTTGCTGTACCATATTCCCTGAAACGTTTCAGCGTTGTCGTCGCGGCTAAGTCCGCAGCGCGCAGCGTATTTTTTCGCCATTAAGCTGAACCGATTCAGTTTCAGCAAGCGAGGAGAAATATGTTCCAGCTCGAAGTTCAGGCCATTCATACCGGTGCGCAGGCACAAAATAAAGAAGAGGCAATCCGCCAGGTTGCAGCTGCGTTAACCGCGGCAGGCAATGTGTCGGAAGGCTACGTTAACGGCATGCTGGCGCGCGAACAGCAGACCACCACGTTTCTGGGCAATGGCATCGCGATCCCCCATGGCACCACCGATACGCGTGATCTGGTGCTGAAAACGGGCGTACAGGTCTACCAATTCCCGCAAGGTGTGGATTGGGGCGACGGCCAGACGGCCTATGTTGCCATTGGTATCGCCGCAAAATCAGATGAACATCTTGCGCTGCTGCGTCAGCTCACCCACGTTTTAAGTGATGACAGCATTGCTGAGCAGTTGAAAACCGCCTCAGCAGAAGATTTGCGTGCATTGCTGATGGGCGAGAAGCAGGCGGCTGAATTCAAATTCGACACTTCGCTGATTGCGGTAGATATCGCAGCCAGTGACCTCATTACCCTACAGGCGCTGAACGCAGGGCGTCTACAGGCCGCAGGCGCGGTAGAAGCATCGTTCGTGGCTGATGTGGTATCCCGTACACCGCTCAGTCTCGGCCAGGGGATTTGGTTAAGCGACAGTACTCACGGCAACCTCAACAGTGCCGTTGCGGTGAGCCGTACGGCCACGCCATTTGTTCATCAGGGTGAGAACGTCGCACTGTTAGTGACGGTTGCCGCCAGCGATGAACGCCCGCTGGAGGTGCTCGGCTACCTGAGCAACCTGCTGCTGAACAACAAAGCTGAACGCCTGCTGAAAGCAGATGCGGCAGGCATTCTGGCACTCCTGACCAGTGAGGTGGACGAGACAGCAGACCTGCTGACTGCCGAATTCACCATTCGTAACGAGCACGGACTGCATGCGCGTCCAGGCACGGCGTTGGTCACCGTTATCAAACAGTTCAACAGCGATATCACCGTCACCAACCTTGATGGCAGCGGCAAACCGGCTAACGGACGCAGCCTGATGAAAGTGGTGGCGCTGGGCGTGAAGAAAGGTCATCGCCTGCGCTTTACCGCCAGCGGTGAAGACGCACAGCAAGCCTTAAACGCCATTGAAGAAGCCATTAATGCAGGCTTGGGCGAGGGGGTTGCATGAGCCGTCGTGTTGCCACAATCACGCTTAACCCAGCCTACGATCTGGTGGGTTACACGCCAGAAATCGAGCGTGGTGAAGTTAACCTGGTGAAAACCACCGGCCTGCATGCTGCAGGTAAAGGCATTAACGTTGCCAAAGTGCTGAAAGATCTCGGTATCGACGTCACGGTTGGTGGATTCCTCGGTAAAGAGAATCAGGATGGTTTCCAGCAATTATTCAGCGAGCTGGGCATCGCCAACCGTTTCCAGGTGGTGCAGGGCCGTACCCGTATCAACGTGAAGCTGACAGAAAAAGACGGTGAAGTCACTGACCTGAATTTCTCTGGCTTTAATGTCACAGCGCAGGACTGGGATCGCTTCACCGCAGATTCACTCACCTGGCTGGGGCAGTTTGACATGGTGTGCGTCAGCGGCAGCTTGCCTGCGGGCGTGGCACCAGAAGCGTTTACTAAATGGATGAGCGACCTGCGCACCCTGTGCCCGTGCATCATCTTTGACAGCAGCCGTGAAGCGTTGGTGGCCGGCCTGAAAGCCGCGCCGTGGTTGGTGAAACCGAACCGCCGTGAGCTGGAAATCTGGGCCGATCGCAAACTGCCAACCCTGCAGGACGTGATCGAAGCTGCTCATGAACTGCGTGAGCAGGGCATTGCCCATGTGGTGATTTCCCTTGGTGCGGAAGGTGCACTATGGGTGAACGCCTCTGGCGAATGGATCGCCAAACCGCCAGCCTGTGAAGTGGTCAGCACCGTAGGCGCGGGTGATTCGATGGTCGGCGGTCTGATTTACGGCCTGCTGATGCGCGAATCCAGCGAGCATACGCTGCGCCTTGCCACCGCCGTGGCCGCGATGGCGGTTAGCCAGAGCAACGTTGGCGTTACCGACCGTACCCAGTTGGCCGCGATGATGGCGCGTGTCGACTTACAACCCGTTAACTAACAGCAGGAGAGCGATAATGAAAACGCTGCTGATAAAAGATTCTTCACTGGGACTGGCATCAGGACATTTGGCTTTAGAACGCCTGCGGGCTGCCGCTGCTCAGGCGGACCTGACCCAGACCGACAACGTGGCCGACGCTGAGCTGGTGCTGGTAGCTGGCCAAAATGTGCCAAATGATGCAGGGCTGGCGGGTAAAACTGTGGCCCTGGTGGATGTCCAGCAGGCGCTGCGTGATCCGCTGGCGGCAATCAATCAGGCCAAGGCGAGCGCGCAGGTATGGCAATCGGCGGCTGTGACAACTGCACCGACAACCGTGCAGAGCAGCGGGCAGAAACGCATCGTTGCTGTTACCGCTTGCCCAACCGGCGTGGCGCATACCTTTATGGCCGCAGAGGCGATTCAGGCCGAAGCCACCAAACGTGGCTGGTGGGTGAAAGTGGAAACCCGCGGTTCTGTCGGTGCAGGCAATGCCATTACACCGGAAGAAGTGGCCGCGGCCGATCTGGTGATCGTAGCAGCCGATATTGACGTTGATCTGGCGAAATTCGCCGGTAAGCCGATGTATCGCACCTCGACCAGCCTGGCATTGAAAAAGACCGCGCAAGAACTGGATAAAGCGCAAGCTGAAGCCAAAACCTATCAGCCGAGCGGCAATCAGGCGGCGAGTACGCAGAGTGACAGCAAAGAGAAAGCCGGTGCCTATCGTCACCTGTTGACGGGCGTGTCTTACATGCTGCCAATGGTCGTCGCGGGCGGCTTGAGCATTGCGCTCTCCTTTGCCTTTGGTATCACGGCGTTTAAAGAGCAGGGCACGTTAGCCGCAGCCTTGATGCAAATCGGTGGCGGCAGCGCGTTTGCGTTGATGGTGCCAGTGCTGGCGGGCTTTATTGCTTTCTCGATTGCGGACCGTCCTGGTCTGACGCCGGGTTTGATTGGCGGTATGATCGCCACCAGCATTAACGCGGGTTTCCTTGGTGGTATTATTGCCGGTTTCATCGCCGGTTATGCTGCGAAGATGCTAAGCAGTAAGGTCAAACTGCCACAGAGTATGGAAGCGCTGAAACCGATCTTGATCATCCCGCTGGTCGCGAGTTTGATCACCGGCTTACTGATGATCTACGTGGTGGGCAAACCGGTTGCGGGTATCATGAGCGGCCTGACCCACTGGCTGGCAAACATGGGCACCGCCAACGCGGTTCTGCTCGGCGCTATTCTCGGTGGCATGATGTGTACCGATATGGGCGGTCCGGTGAACAAAGTGGCTTACGCCTTTGGTGTTGGTCTGCTGAGTTCGCAAACCTATGCACCGATGGCAGCGATTATGGCGGCCGGTATGGTGCCACCGCTGGCGATGGGCCTGGCGACGATTGTTGCACGTCGTAAGTTCAACAAAGGTCAGCAGGAAGGCGGAAAAGCGGCACTGGTACTCGGCTTGTGCTTCATCTCAGAAGGTGCGATTCCGTTTGCCGCCCGTGACCCAATGCGTGTACTGCCGTGCTGCATCGTGGGTGGCGCAGTGACAGGTGCGATTTCCATGGCGATTGGCGCGAAACTGATGGCACCTCACGGTGGTCTGTTCGTGCTGCTGATTCCGGGGGCGATTACGCCGGTGCTGGGTTACCTGATGGCAATCATCATCGGTACCGCCGTGGCGGGCCTCGGCTACGCAGTGCTGAAACGTCCAGAAGAAGAGCTGGCGAAAGCGGCTTAATCTTAAAACCAGGTACATCATTTAGCGGCGCATTTATTGCGCCGCTATCATTTTAACCCTGCTGTTCCGACTTCAACCACGCAATCTCATCTTTCCAGATATCCGGATTAATGGTTTCCAGAATCATCGGAATGCCGTCGAAACGCTTATCCTTCATCAGCCAGCTAAAGACTGTCTTGCCTATGTTGCCTTCACCCAAACTGTGGTGACGGTCGACCCGGCTGCCGAGCGTGCTTTTGGCATCATTCAGGTGCATGCCACGCAGATACTGGAAGCCGACAATGCGCTCAAACTCGGCAAAGGTCGCCACACAATCCTCTTCGGTACGCAGGTCGTAACCCCCGGCGAAGGCATGGCAGGTGTCGATACAGACACCGACACGCGACTTATCTTCTACGTGCTCAATAATGGCGGCGAGATGTTCAAAGCGGAAGCCAAGGTTGCTTCCCTGACCGGCAGTATTCTCGATCACCGCCACCACATTGTTTGTCTTATCCAGCGCGATATTGATCGACTCGGCGATGCGCTTCAGGCAGGCATCTTCTTCAATCTGTTGCAAATGGCTGCCGGGATGGAAATTCAGCAGCGTCAGCCCAAGTTGCTCCGCGCGCTGCATCTCATCCAGGAACGCATCCCGGGATTTCTCCAGCGCATCCATCACCGGATGGCCGAGGTTAATCAGATAGCTGTCATGCGGCAGAATCTGCGCTGAGGTAAAGTGATACTGCTCACAGGCCGTTTTGAAGGCATCGATGACTTCACCTGACAGCGGCGCGGCTTTCCATTGGCGCTGGTTCTTGGTGAACAGCGCAAAGGCTGTGGCTTCGAGTTCATGGGCACGGATAACTGCCTGGTCTACGCCGCCTGATGCACTGACGTGTGCGCCGATATATTTCATGCCGCTCTCCTGGTTGGGCGATTGCTGCTGCAAAGGGAACATCATAGCGGATGCAATAGCGCCGTGACATCTTGCATTGGCCCCTGACAGAAAAACGGCACAATGAAACACCTACCAAAATTGGCAGGTGCAAGATTTTGCAAGTTAACTATAGTTTCACAAATCAGTTTTTTTAACTATAACTATGAAAACAGCCTATAGAAGTACCTTTGATACCGCTTTACAGCATGAAAACCTCAATGTTATCCATAAAATAACTTTAGGTAAGCGCAAAGATATTACCCTCTTTTATAATGGAAACGGCACCGTCGGATTCACCCTGGCCGTTCCCGAAACCGATAACTCACTGGTGCATTTTTACCGCTATGGCGTGAATCACAGTGAGCCGAAAAAGTTATATCGCTCGGAATGCCTCTACTCACGTCGAGAAAACTTCGGCTATCAAGACTGGCTCATCCGTACCATCACCGATGAATTCACCGCCTGCGACACCGCTCTGGAAGAGTTGATTGGCATGAAATCCTAGTCGCCCTGCAATCTGGCTGGTTTAAACGTAAAATTGGTAATATATTTATCACCAACCAGAATAAGTAATAAGGGACGATGGGATGTTCATGCGCTTGCGCCGCTGGGCACGGCTGATCAAACGTGATGTGTTAACACTGTGGTTTGCCTGCCGCGACCCGCGTACGCCATGGTGGTTCAAGCTGATGGCGTTTGGCATTGTGGCGTATGCACTCAGCCCTATCGACCTCATCCCTGATTTCATTCCCATCATCGGTCTACTGGATGACGCCATCATTGTCCCGCTTGGCGTCATTATCCTGCTGCGCTTATTACCACGTGAAATCCGCATTAGCAGTGCGGAGCGAGCGGAGGTGCAGCGCGCGCGCGGCAAGAAAATCGTCAGTTGGGCCGGATTCGGCCTGACGGTGCTGATCTGGCTGGCGGTGGTGGTTTATCTTGTGAAGCGATACGCAATGTGAGGAGGGCGCATGCACATTACACTGCGTCAGATTGAAGTCTTTACAGAAGTGCTGAAAAGCGGTTCGACCACCCAGGCGTCACAGGTATTGTCATTGTCGCAGTCAGCCGTCAGTGCGGCGCTGGCCGATCTTGAAAATCAGCTTGGCGTGCAGCTCTTTGATCGCGTCGGTAAACGATTGGTCCTGAACGAGCATGGCCGTCTGCTTTACCCGCGGGCGGTCGGGTTACTGGAGCAGGCCGGTGAGATCGAGCAACTGTTTAAAGAAGACAATGGCGCGATTCGTTTGTTTGCCAGCAGCACCATCGGCAATTATCTGTTGCCGGGGATGATCGCCGCCTATCGCCGCGATTTTCCCACCTTGCCGCTGGAACTCAGCGTAGGTAACAGCCAGGACGCCATCAATGCCGTAGCGGATTTTCGCGTGGATATCGGCCTGATCGAAGGGCCATGTCACGAGCCGGACATCGTCAGTGAAGCCTGGCTCGAAGATGAACTGGTGGTATTTGCGGCCCCGGATGCCGAGATTCTTCAGCAGCCGATCACTCTGGAAACCCTGGCCGCAGCGCCATGGATCTTGCGTGAACGGGGGTCAGGAACCCGTGAAATTGTTGATTACTTGCTGCTGTCCCATCTGCCACACTTTCAACTCGGTATGGAACTGGGTAACTCTGAGGCGATTAAACATGCGGTGCGTCACGGCATGGGCATCAGTTGTTTATCGCGTCGCGTGATCAGTGATTTGCTGGACGCGGGCACCTTAGTGGAAGTAGTTGTGCCCTTGCCACGCCTGACGCGCACGCTGTATCGCATCCATCATCGGCAGAAACATCTGTCGAAAGCATTGAGTCGTTTTCTCTCATATTGCCGCGAGTGATCGCGGCCTGCTGAACGTGGCTGGCTAATAATTTCGCGACGATTATGAAGGTAACTAATAACCCGACGTGAATGCTATACAGCTTGGGGTTAGCTGCTACAATCGCGCCTTATTTTTATCCAGCATAGCGTTTACACATGCATAATGACTCAAAAACAACACAACAACCTGGATTGCGCCGTGAATTAAAAGCGCGTCATCTCACCATGATCGCCATTGGCGGTTCCATCGGTACCGGCCTGTTTGTCGCCTCGGGTGCCACCATCTCTCAGGCCGGTCCCGGCGGCGCGTTGCTCTCCTACGCGCTCATCGGCCTGATGGTTTACTTCCTGATGACCAGCCTCGGTGAACTGGCGGCGTTTATGCCGGTTTCAGGCTCTTTCGCCACCTACGGCTCTAAATACGTTGAAGAAGGTTTTGGCTTCGCGCTGGGCTGGAACTACTGGTACAACTGGGCAGTGACCATTGCCGTGGATTTGGTGGCCTCGCAGTTAGTGATGAACTACTGGTTCCCGGATACACCCGGCTGGATCTGGAGCGCACTGTTCCTCGGCCTGATGTTCCTGCTTAACTACATCTCAGTTAAAGGCTTCGGCGAAGCGGAATATTGGTTCTCGTTAATCAAAGTCGCGACCGTGATCATCTTTATCGTGGTTGGCGTACTGATGATCGTGGGCATTATGCGCGGTGCAGAAAATGCCGGCTGGCACAACTGGACCGTAGGCGATGCGCCTTTCGCTGGCGGCTTTGCCGCGATGATTGGCGTGGCGATGATCGTCGGTTTCTCGTTCCAGGGAACCGAACTGATTGGTATTGCGGCGGGTGAGTCGCAGGACCCGGCGAAAAATATCCCTCGCGCGGTGCGTCAGGTGTTCTGGCGTATTCTGTTGTTCTATATCTTCGCGATTCTCATCATCAGCCTGATTCTGCCGTATACCGATCCGAAGTTGCTGCATAACGATGTGACTGACATCGCCATCAGCCCGTTTACTTTGGTGTTCCAGAATGCCGGATTGCTGTCAGCTGCGGCAGTGATGAACGCGGTTATTCTGACGGCCGTACTGTCAGCCGGTAACTCCGGGATGTATGCCTCAACGCGCATGCTGTTTAACCTGGCGCAAGAAGGTAAGGCCCCCCGCATCTTTGCCAAACTGTCTAAAGGCGGCGTGCCGCGTAACGCGCTGATTGCGACCACTGTGGTGGCGGGGCTGTGTTTCCTCAGCTCGAAGTTCGGTAATCAGGAAGTCTATTTGTGGTTGCTGAATACCTCGGGTATGACCGGTTTTATCGCCTGGTTAGGGATTGCCATTAGCCACTATCGTTTCCGTCGTGGCTATGTGGCACAGGGGCATAACCTTGCCGATCTGCCGTATCGCTCAGGTTTCTTCCCGCTCGGCCCGATTTTTGCCTTCGTGCTGTGTTTGATCATCACGCTGGGGCAGAACTATCAGGCATTTTTGGCAGATCGTATCGACTGGTACGGCGTGGCAGCCACCTACATCGGCATTCCATTGTTCCTGCTGATTTGGTTGGGTTACAAGCTGGCACGCGGCTCACGTTTCGTGAAGTACAGCGAAATGGAATTCCCAACGTTTAAAGAGTGATGTTTTAAACGCGCGATAAATCGCGCCGCTACTTTCGTGTGCAACCAGCTGTAGCGGCGCGATTCATCGCGCAATCTCACCAGCGCAAATCCTTTTTCGTGTGTAACCAGCTGTAGCGGCGCGATTCATCGCGCATTCTCACCCGCACAAATCCTTTTGGGCTTTGTAACACAGTTATAATTGATAATTATTATCACCTGCACTATTGTGGCTGCCGTTATGATTTCGACAAGAAACAGGTAGAACAATGCAGACCACGGACTCCGCGCTGCTGGCCGATAATGGCCATCAAACCGATACCATGACGCGTTATCGTCAGGTATTGCGACAGCGCCTGATGCTGATTGGTGTACTGGTGCTGGCGATACTGGCTTCAGTCATCCTTGATTTCACCCTTGGCCCGGCCGGGCTCTCCCTTGATACCTTATGGCAAACGCTGACGCACCCCAATGCGGTAGATGCGGGCACGCGCGTCATCGTCTGGGACATTCGCTTGCCGTATGCCTTAATGGCGGTGGTGGTTGGCTTCTCATTGGGCCTGGCGGGCGCAGAGATGCAAACCATCCTGAACAACCCGCTGGCGAGCCCCTTTACCCTTGGCGTCTCTTCTGCAGCGGCCTTCGGCGCGGCGTTGGCAATCATTCTGGGTATCGGTATTCCCGGTGTGCCGGATCAGTGGTTTATCTCCGCCAATGCCTTTGTTTTCGCGCTGTTTGCGGCGTTAATGCTGGATGGCGTGACGCGCTGGACCAAAGTGTCTACTTCGGGCGTGGTGCTGTTTGGTATCGCTCTGGTGTTCACCTTCAATGCGCTGGTTTCCATGATGCAGTTCATCGCCAGTGAAGATACCCTGCAAGGCCTGGTGTTCTGGACCATGGGCAGCCTGGCGCGTGCTTCCTGGGAAAAACTCGGTGTGTTGACCGCTGCGTTTGCCATTTTGATTCCGTTCTCGATGCTCAGCAGTTGGAAACTCACCGCGCTGCGCCTCGGCGAAGATCGCGCGGTCAGTTTTGGTATTGATGTGCGCCGTTTGCGTCTCGCCACCTTACTGCGTATCAGTATCCTTTCTGCTTTAGCCGTGGCTTTTGTCGGACCGATTGGTTTTATCGGTCTGGTGGCGCCGCATATTGCGCGCATGATGTTTGGTGAAGATCACCGCTATTACCTGCCAGCCAGTGCACTGGTCGGGGCATTAGTCTTGTCGCTGGCTTCGGTAGCGTCTAAGAACCTGATCCCAGGCGTGATCATTCCTGTCGGCATCGTCACCTCGCTGGTCGGTGTGCCGTTCTTCCTGAGTATTATTCTGCGTCATCGGGGGACGGTGTAATGGAACAAGGATTACGTCTCAGCCATTTCTACGCCGGTTATCCGAAGCGGAAAGTCATTGAAGACCTCAATGTACCCGAACTGCCGCGCGGCAAAATCACCGTGCTGCTTGGTCCTAATGGTTGTGGTAAGTCGACGCTGTTGCGCGCATTGGCGGGCTTAAGCAAAGGGCAGGGCGAACTGTGGCTAAATGGCGAAGAGTTGATGTCGCAGCCGTTTGCACGTCGTGCACAGCGCGTGGTGTATCTGCCGCAGAGTCTACCAGCCGGCGTGCACCTGCATGTGCTGGAATCGATTATCGTGGCGCAGCGTGCGTCCGGCGGGTTACACAGCGCCTCCAGCGAAGCGGAGATCATGCATCTGCTGGAACAGCTGGGGATCTCGCATCTGGCGATGCGCTATCTCGATCAGCTCTCCGGTGGGCAAAAGCAACTGGTGGGCCTGGCGCAATCGCTGATTCGTCGCCCGGAACTGCTATTGCTAGATGAACCCTTGAGTGCGCTCGATTTAAACTATCAGTTCCACGTCATGGACTTAGTGCGTCGCGAAACGCGCCTGCGCAATATCGTCACTGTAGTGGTGGTGCATGATATTAACATCGCGCTGCGTCATGCCGATCATGCTTTGATGTTGAAAGATGGCGGATTGCTGGCGGACGGTGAGCCGTCACAGGTGATCACGCCAGAAACACTGGCACAGGTATATGGTGTGCGCGGCCGTATAGAGCACTGCTCGCAAGGTATGCCGCAAGTGATGATTGATGGGCTGGTGGCGGAGTCTCTGGTCTAAGACGTTGCACCGGTAGGGGGCTGCTATTAGGCCGCCTGAATTCAGGAGCGTGCGTGGGCACGCTCCTGAAGGCATTACACCAACAAATGCTTCGCGTGGAAGCGCAGGTGGTCTTCAACAAAGCTGGCAATGAAGAAGTAGCTGTGGTCGTAACCCGGCTGCACACGCAGTTCCAGCGGGAAACCTTGCTCACGTGCCACAGCTTCCAGGCGATCCGGGCGCAACTGGTCCGCGAGGAACTGATCGCTATCCCCTTGGTCGATTAAGATCGGCAAACGCTGTTCTACTTCACGCATCAACAGGCAGCTATCCCATTCGCGCCAGGTCTGGTGATCCTCACCCAAATAGGCGCTGAACGCTTTTTGTCCCCATGGCACTTCCGTAGGGTTAACTATGGGCGCAAACGCCGATGCCGAAGCAAAACGTCCACCGAGACGCAGCGCCAGTACCAGCGCGCCATGTCCTCCCATCGAGTGTCCCATCACCGATTGACGATCGCTGAGCTTGAAGTTATCGGCGACCAGCTCAGGTAACTCCGCACTGAGATAATCAAACATGCGATAGTGCGCAGCCCAAGGCTGCTGCGTGGCATTCAGGTAGAAGCCCGCGCCCTGGCCGAGATCGTAACCGCTGTCGTTGGCGACCTCGTCACCGCGTGGGCTGGTGTCCGGCATAATCAGCACCAGACCCAGCTCAGCGGCAACGCGCTGCGCACCGGCTTTGGTGGTGAAATTCTCGTCAGTGCAGGTCAGCCCCGCGAGAAACCACACCACTGGCGGTGGCGCATCATCCTGCGGCGGTGGCAAGAAGATGCTAAAGGTCATCGGGCAGTTCAACACGGCTGACTGATGACGCCAGCGCTGCTGCCAGCCGCCAAAAATGCGGTGCTCTTCCAACAGTTCCAAAGTGGATGGCATAACGTCTCCTGATTACTTGTTGAAATGCACCACCGAACGAATAGATTTCCCTTCATGCATCAGGTCAAAGGCGTCGTTAATCTCTTCCAGCGGCATGGTGTGCGTGATGAAGTCATTCAATGCAAACTTACCATCAAGGTAATCCTGCACGATGCCAGGCAGCTGGGTGCGGCCTTTCACGCCACCAAACGCCGAACCACGCCATACGCGACCGGTCACTAACTGGAATGGACGGGTTGAAATCTCTTCACCCGCACCGGCCACGCCGATAATCACGGATTCGCCCCAACCTTTGTGACAGCATTCGAGTGCCGAACGCATCACGTTGACGTTACCGATACATTCAAAGGAGAAATCCACGCCGCCATCGGTCAGCTCAACAATCACATCCTGAATCGGCTTATCGTAGTCTTTCGGGTTAATCAGATCGGTGGCACCCAGTTTGCGCGCCAGATCGAATTTGCTGGTGTTCAGGTCAATACCGATGATGCGACCGGCTTTCGCCATTTTCGCGCCGATGATCGCGGACAAACCGATGCCGCCTAAGCCGAAGATCGCGACGGTATCGCCTTCTTTCACTTTGGCGGTATTCATCACCGCGCCCATGCCGGTGGTGACACCGCAACCCAGCAGGCATACTTCTTCCAGTGGCGCTTCTTTGCTGATTTTTGCCAGAGAGATTTCAGGTACCACAGTGTACTCAGAGAAGGTTGACGTCCCCATGTAGTGGAAGATCGGCTGACCGTCTTTAAAGAAGCGGGTAGTGCCGTCAGGCATCAGACCCTTACCTTGCGTCGAGCGAATCGCCTGACACAGGTTGGTTTTGCCTGAGAGACAGAACTTACATTTGCCACACTCTGGCGTGTAAAGCGGGATCACGTGATCGCCGACCGCCACGCTGGTGACGCCTTCGCCCACGGCTTCCACCACACCGCCGCCTTCGTGACCGAGGATCGCCGGGAACACGCCTTCAGGATCCTTGCCTGACAGGGTGTAAGCATCGGTGTGGCATACGCCAGTCGCCACGATGCGCACCAGCACTTCGCCTTTTTGCGGTGGCATCAGATCCACTTCTTCAATTTTCAGCGGTTCGCCAGCTGCCCAGGCAACGGCGGCACGGGTTTTAATCATGTTCATGCGATCTTTCTTCCTATGAGTGTCGTGATTCAAAATTAATAAAACTCACTCAGCGGTCTGCAGCGGATGCAGCAATTCGTCGTTGAGCGGGCGGTCGTCAAACATTTCAATAATCAGATACTTCAGCGCTTCGACGTTCGGCGTGAAGGCATCGCGGCGCCACATCAGCCAGGTGGCGGTGTCGCGATACGCGGGTGGCAAGATATGTTCCTGCACGCGTGCGCGCGCTGGCATTTGCGCCAGTACCGACGCGGGGATCATCGCTACGCCGCCGCCAGCCGCTACGCAGGCCACCATGGCGTGATAGGACTGAATCTCCATCACGCTATTCGGTGAAGTCTGGCTCTCGCGATACCAGGACTCCAGTTTGGTGCGGTAGGAGCAGCTATTGCCAAAAGCAAACAGCGTGTCGTTCTGCGTGTCACGCGCGTTCTGAATCGGTCCGTGATCGAGACTGGTGATCAGCACCATTTCTTCGCGGAAGGCAATGCAGCCATTGAGGTCATCATGGGTAGCTGGACCATCCACTAATGCGGCTGCCAGCGTGCCAGCGCGCACTTTATCGATGATATCGCCCGAAGTACCGGTCACCAGCGATAGCGCCACCGTGGGAAATCGTTGATGATAGGCCGCCAGCAGAGCGGGCAAGCGCGTGGCTGCCGTACTTTCCATAGAACCGAAAGCAAAGTTTCCACCCGGTTCTCCGGCGCGCGCCATATTCAGCGCCTCATCACTCAGACTCAGAATGCGCTGGGCGTAGTTAAGAAAATTGTGCCCCATTGGCGACAGGCGGATACGTTGTTTCTCACGGATAAACAGGTCAACGCCAATCTCTTCTTCCAACTGGCGCAGACGTGTTGTGAGATTTGAGGGCACGCGATGCAGTAATTCTGCGGCGCGTGCCAGCGAACCGGTCTCGGCCACAGAACAGAACATGCGGAGTTGTACTAAATCCATATTCTCTTCTCGTAAACAACTTGGTTAATATTATTCACTTTTCGTGAGTGTAAACGTCATGCATGCTGCTGACAAGTGTAAAAAGATCATCAACTGAGGTCAGAATGGCGTTTCGTGTCGCGCTTAGCGCGTTTTTAAGTTTAGTGGTTGCGATGGGTATTGGGCGGTTTGCATTCACGCCGCAGGTGCCGTTAATGATCCAGGATCATCAACTGACCCTGACCAGCGCCAGTCTGGTGGCGGCGCTCAACTATCTGGGATATCTGTTTGGCTCTTTTGATGCCATGCGCGCGCGTCTACGCGTCGAGTGGCGTTTGCAGGCGGGTGTTTGGGGGGCGGTGATTCTGACGCTGCTCTCTGCCTGTGTCAGCGGCCCCTGGCTGCACGGCCTGATCCGCTTCCTGATAGGCTGTGCCAGCGGTTGGGCGATGGTGCTGGTTGCCGCATGGAGCAACGAACAACTGTTGCATCATGGGCGATCAGGCCTTTCGGCTGCAGTGTTTGCCGGGCCTGGCACCGGCATCTTTATCAGCGGTATGTTGGCCGTTGCGCTGCATGCCAGTGGCGCGAGTGCCACCTTTGCGTGGGCCGCTTACGGTCTGCTGGCGCTGCTGTTGATTGCCGCTATTGCCCGCTTCCTGCCGCGCACCGGTCAGTTACATCGCCCCGATCAGGCACCTGCACCCTTGGTACTGAATGGCAATCTGAAGCGTCTGGTATTGAGCTATAGCCTGGCGGGATTTGGCTACATTTTGCCCGCGACCTTCCTTTCGCAAATGACGGCAGCCCGCTTCCCGGATAGCGCATTAGCGCAATTTGTCTGGCCTGTGTTTGGTGGCGCGGCGGTCATCGGTATCGTGCTGGGCATTCTGACGCGGCGTTGGGGCAGTAGCCATGTACGCCTTGCACTCGTGCTGTGGGCGCAGGCGCTGGGCGTCATCGCCACCATCGTGATGCCCGGCCTGAACGGCTTATTAATCGGTGCTTTGTTGGTGGGCGGCGGCTTCCTGTGTGTGGTGCAGCTTGCACTGCAATATGGTCGGGAACTGGCACCGCATCATGCGCGCTATCTGGCAGGATTACTGACCACCGGTTACGCGGTCGGGCAGTTGGGCGGGCCGCTACTCTCCTGGATTTCCAGCCTGTTGTGGCATCGACTCGACCCGGCATTATGGGTGGCCGGAGCAGGTCTAATCGTGGCTGGCCTGCTGGTGTTACGTCGTTCGACACCATGAAAAGCTTTCATCTCCAATCGGATTGATTGCTGGATTAAGCGCGCGTTGTGTTTCACAATACGCGCTCAGAAATTCCCCCGCAGGCTAAGACCTGCGGGCGCATCACCTGCCGGAGAAAGAGTACGATGAGCACCTTAAGTCAGGAAGCCGCCCTGGTTCACGAAGCGCTGTTGGCGCGTGGTCTGGAAACGCCTTTACGCGCCCCGGTGCGCGAGATGGATGACGAAGCCCGTAAGCGTGAAATCGCCGGTCACATGACCCAAATCATGCAGCTGTTGAATCTGGATCTGGAAGACGACAGTCTGATGGAGACCCCGCATCGCATCGCTAAGATGTATGTGGATGAAATTTTCTCAGGGCTGGATTACGCCAATTTCCCGAAAATCACCGTCATCGAAAATAAGATGAAGGTCGATGAAATGGTCACCGTGCGCGACATTACCCTGACCAGTACCTGTGAACACCATTTCGTGATCATTGATGGTAAAGCCACCGTTGCTTATATCCCGAAAGAGAAGGTGATTGGTCTGTCGAAAATCAACCGTATTGTGCAGTTCTTTGCTCAGCGTCCGCAGGTGCAAGAGCGCCTGACTCAACAGGTGCTGGTGGCGCTGCAAACTCTGCTGGGTACCAACAATGTCGCGGTTTCTATTGATGCGGTGCACTACTGTGTGAAAGCGCGCGGCGTGAAAGATGCCACCAGCGCCACCACCACCACATCACTGGGGGGCTTGTTCAAGTCCAGCCAGAACACGCGTCAGGAGTTCTTGCGCGCGGTACGTCACAGCTAATTCCTTTGGGCGGCACATTGCCGCCCGTTTTCACCTCTCTTCAGGGCACTCGATGCAACGCTATCTCGCGCTGGATTTCATTCGTGGTTGCGCCATTCTCGGCATTCTGCTGCTCAATATCGTCGGTTTTGGCTTGCCCTCGGCGGCTTATCTCAACCCGGCGTGGCGGGGGAGTCTCTCGCTGTCTGATGCCTGGACATGGGCGATCATGGATGGCCTGGCGCAGCTGAAATTTCTGACGCTGTTTGCTGTGCTGTTTGGTGCGGGCCTCTCGTTGCAAATACCGCGTGGCAGTCGCTGGATATCGGCGCGCCTGTCATTGTTGGTTTTGCTGGGGTTCATTCATGCCATCTTCTTCTGGGAAGGCGACATCCTGCTCGACTATGGTCTGATCGGGCTGATTATCTGGCGTATGCTGCGCGAAGTTCCCTCGGATAAGGCGCTGTTGCAGACGGGGACGCTACTCTATCTGATGGGATGCGGCGTGCTTTTGGTGTTTTGGGGCATCTCCGGCACTGAGCCGGGCCGTTCGTGGTTACCGGGTGCCGCAGATATCGAGTACGAAAGCTACTGGAAGCTGATCGGTGGATGGGAAGCGGTGCAAAATCGCTTTGATCACCTCTCTTCCAGCCTGATGGCCCTCGCGGCACAGTATGGCTGGCAATTGGCGGGATTGATGTTGATTGGCGCCGCGTTAATGCGCAGCGGTTGGCTGAAAGGGGAGTTTAGCGTTCAGCATTATCGCCGTTCGGCCGCGTTGTTGCTAACCATTGGCTGGCTTATCGCTATTCCCGGCATTGTGGCGCAGTGGCTGCTGAATTGGGAATTTCGCTGGAGTGGTTTCTTACTGCAACTGCCGCGCGATCTCGCCAGCCCGTTTGTCAGCCTCGGTTATGCCGCGCTGTGCTTTGGGTTCTGGCCGCAAATCGGTCATACGCGAATCAGTCATGCAATTCAGTGTGTCGGCCGCATGGCGCTGAGCAATTACCTGTTACAGACCCTGATCTGCACCACCTTATTCTATCGCTTTAACCTGTTCCTGAAATTCGATCGCTTACACCTGCTGGCGCTGGTGCCTGCGGTATGGCTGGTCAATATCCTGTTCTCGGTGTTGTGGTTACGCTATTTCCCTCAGGGACCAATGGAGTGGATATGGCGCAAGCTAACGCGACTCGCGGCATGAAAACCCGAGAATTATCCCCGCATCAGATAATGACGTTCATCACAAAGGTTGCAGATTTGTATGTAACCGTTTTCATCCGTGTGACGTAATTCACGCAGCGGAACAAAATGCCCTGACAGAATAGCGCCGTTACGCGCCAGTCGCGCATTTTCTTCCTCTGTGGAACAGCTGCATGATAACGATCCGAGATGTCGCCCGTCAGGCCGGTGTGTCAGTAGCCACCGTGTCGCGTGTGCTCAATAACAGCAGTGCAGTCACCCCCGATACCCGTGAAGCTGTGCTTCAGGCCGTGGAATCACTGGGATATCGCCCCAACGCCAACGCGCAAGCCTTAGCCACTCAAGTCAGCGACACCATCGGTGTCGTGGTGATGGATGTCTCCGACCCTTTCTTTGGCGCGCTGGTCAAAGCGGTAGATACCGTGGCACAGCGTGTGCACAAACACGTGTTAATTAGCAACTCCTGGCATCAGGAAGAGAAAGAGCGCCATGCCATTGAAGTGTTAATCCGCCAGCGCTGTAACGCCTTAGTGGTGCACGCGAAAACGCTTTCAGACGCAGAATTGACCGGTTTTATGGATCAGGTTCCGGGTATGGTATTGATAAACCGAACTATTCCCGGCTATGAGCACCGCTGTGTCTGCCTGGATAATGTCACCGGATCGCTGATGGCAACGCGCATGTTGTTACAACAGGGGCATCAACGCATCGGTTATCTCAGCTCCAGCCATCCCATCGAAGACGTGACACAGCGGCGCGAAGGCTGGCTGCAGGCCTTGTCAGAGCAGGGGATTCGTCCGCAGGAGTCATGGATTGCCCAAGGTGAACCCGACATGCAAGGCGGGGAAGCGGCTATGGTTGAGTTACTGGGCCGTAACCTGCATTTAACCGCCGTATTTTCTTACTGTGACGGCATGGCGGCGGGGGCACTGACTGCATTAAAAGACAATGGCATTCAGGTGCCGCAGCACTTTTCGGTGATTGGTTTTGATGATATTCCCATCTCGCGCTATACCGATCCGCAACTGACCACGGTTCGCTATCCTATTGTTTCTATGGCAAAACTTGCGACTGAGCTGGCGTTGAAAGGTGCTGCCGGAGAGCTGGATCCTGAGTCCACCCACTGCTTTATGCCTACGGTGGTTCGTCGCCATTCAGTTGCCCAGCGGCAAATTGTGGAGTCGGTCACTAATTCGGGCGATAGCGCAGTGTAACCGTTTCCAATCTGTGATTACATTCACAGTTAATTAACATGGCGCTCACTATGATGGCAGCGTCTTACCGGACTGAAACATCATGTAACGCCGGGTTTTCCTTCTCCGGTCAGGTTTCAGTAGCCGATTGAAATAGTTCACAACACTCTTCAGGAAGCGTTTACGTACAGGGAAGTCAGGATTGCGATGGTGGCCCGGCTTTGCGTTACGCGTCCGCCCCATAAATGAGTTTGAACCGACTGCGTTGGTTGCCCGCAGGCAGCACAGCGCGATGATATGCCCTACATAAAAACCGGAGATACCATGAATAAGAAGGTTTTCACGCTCACAGCACTGGTTGCCAGCATGATGTTTGGTGCAACTGCGCACGCCGCCGATACCCGCATTGGCGTGACCATTTATAAATACGATGACAACTTTATGTCTATGGTTCGCAAGGACATCGACAGCGAAGCCAAAAAACTGGGTGGCATTCAGTTGCTGATGAATGACTCGCAGAACAGCCAGTCTACCCAGAACGACCAGATTGACGTGTTGATGGCCAAAGGCGTGAAAGCGCTGGCTATCAACTTGGTTGACCCTGCAGCTGCGGCTGTAGTGATCGACAAAGCGAAAGCCAACGACGTGCCAGTGGTGTTCTTCAACAAAGAACCTAACGCTAAAGTGCTGGCCAGCTATCCAAAAGCCTACTACGTGGGCACCGATTCTAAAGAGTCTGGCATCATCCAGGCGAAGCTGATCGAGAAACACTGGAAAGCGACACCAGCCTGGGATCTGAACAAAGATGGCCAGATTCAATTTGCGTTGCTGAAAGGCGAACCAGGCCACCCAGATGCCGAAGCACGTACTAAATACGTGATCGAGACGCTGAACACCGATGGTCTGAAAACGCAGCAGCTGGCGATGGATACCGCGATGTGGGACACCGCACAGGCGAAAGACAAAGTTGATGCGTGGCTGTCTGGCCCGAACGGCAACAAAATTGAAGTGATCATCGCTAACAACGATGCGATGGCAATGGGTGCGGTTGAAGCGCTGAAAGCCCACAACAAAACCAACATTCCGGTGTTTGGTGTGGATGCCCTGCCAGAAGCTCTGGCGTTGGTGAAATCTGGCGCGATGGCCGGTACCGTACTGAACGATGCTGAAAACCAGGCGAAAGCCACCATTGATATCGCGAAGAACCTGGCCGATGGCAAAGAGCCAACTGCGGGTACTAACTTCAAGATGGAAAACAAAATTGTACGTGTTCCTTACGTACCAGTAGATAAAGAAAACCTGTCTCAGTTTGTGAAGTAATCCGTCCTGGGCGCGGTAGGTTTGCCGCGCCTTATTGCATCTGACCCACGTTTTATTTAGCCAGGTAAATTATGGCCAGTGAGAATCCGACCACACAGCGTGAATATCTGCTGGAGATGACGAATGTCTCGAAATCATTTCCAGGGGTGAAAGCCTTAGATAATGTGAATTTAAAAGTGCGGCCGCACTCTGTCCATGCCTTAATGGGCGAAAACGGCGCCGGGAAATCCACATTATTAAAATGCCTGTTTGGGATTTATAAAAAGGATACGGGGAGCATCCTGTTTCAGGGTGAAGAAATTGATTACAAGAGTTCCAAAGAAGCGCTGGAAAACGGCGTCTCAATGGTGCATCAGGAATTAAACCTGGTATTACAACGCAACGTGATGGATAACATGTGGCTTGGCCGCTATCCGCGCAAAGGTGTGTTTGTCGATCAGGATAAAATGTATCGCGATACCAAAGCGATCTTTGACGAATTAGATATTGATATCGATCCGCGCGATAAAGTCGCCAATCTGTCTGTTTCACAAATGCAGATGATTGAAATTGCCAAGGCATTCTCCTATGACGCGAAAATCGTCATCATGGATGAGCCAACGTCGTCGCTGACCGAAAAAGAAGTTAACCACTTATTTACGATTATCCGTAAGCTGAAAGATCGCGGCTGCGGCATTGTGTATATCTCGCACAAAATGGAAGAGATTTTCCAACTGTGCGATGAGATTACCATCTTACGTGATGGGCAGTGGATCGCCACCCAGCCGCTGGAAGGGCTGGACATGGATAAGATCATCGCCATGATGGTGGGTCGTTCACTGAACCAGCGTTTTCCGGACAAAACCAACGTGCCGGGGGAAACCATTCTTGAGGTGCGTCATTTAACCTCACTGCGCCAGCCGTCGATTCGCGATATCTCCTTCGACCTGCGCAAAGGTGAGATTTTGGGGATTGCGGGGCTGGTCGGCGCGAAACGTACCGATATCGTGGAAACCTTGTTTGGTATTCGAGAGAAGTCGGGCGGCACGATTAAGCTGCACGGCAAAGCGATTAATAATCACAGCGCCAATGAAGCCATTAACCATGGTTTTGCGCTGGTGACGGAAGAGCGCCGCTCAACCGGTATTTATGCATATCTTGATATTGGCTTTAACTCGCTTATTTCCAATATTAAAAAGTATAAATCCAGTATGGGGCTGCTTGATAACAAACGGATGAAAAGTGATACCCAATGGGTGATTGATTCGATGCGTGTTAAAACGCCGGGTCATCATACGCAAATTGGTTCGCTTTCCGGTGGTAACCAACAGAAGGTCATCATTGGTCGCTGGTTATTAACTCAGCCGGAAATTTTGATGCTTGATGAGCCGACGCGCGGTATTGACGTTGGGGCGAAATTCGAAATTTACCAGCTTATTTCAGAATTGGCGAAGAAAGAGAAAGGCATCATTATTATCTCTTCTGAAATGCCAGAGTTGTTGGGCATTACCGACCGTATTTTAGTGATGAGTAATGGCCTGGTAGCGGGCATTGTCGAGACCAAAACGACCTCGCAGAATGAAATCCTGCGTTTAGCGTCATTACACCTTTAATGAAGCAAGGGCTTTAACATGAAAGCGACTACTAAAAAGAATGCGCTAACCTGGTTAAAAGAGGGCGGCATTTACGTTGTCCTGTTGGTACTGCTGGCGATTATTATTTTCCAGGATCCGACATTTTTAAGTTTAATGAACCTGAGTAACATTCTGACCCAATCCTCAGTGCGTATTATTATTGCGCTGGGCGTGGCCGGATTGATTGTTACGCAGGGTACCGATCTGTCAGCGGGCCGTCAGGTTGGCCTGGCCGCGGTAGTGGCCGCCACGTTGCTGCAATCGATGGACAACGCCAACAAGGTATTCCCACATCTGGATACCGTTCCGATTCCACTGGTTATTCTGACCGTGTGCATCATCGGGGGGGTGATTGGCCTGGTGAACGGCGTGATCATTGCTTACCTGAAGGTGACGCCGTTTATCACCACACTGGGCACCATGATCATCGTTTACGGTATTAACTCGCTGTACTACGACTTTGTGGGCGCTTCACCGGTTGCCGGTTTTGATTCAGGTTTCTCCAACTTCGCACAGGGCTTCTTGCGCTTTGGGGACTTTAAGCTGTCGTTCATCACCTTCTACGCGATTATCGCTATCATCTTCGTGTGGATTTTGTGGAACAAAACGCGCTTCGGTAAGAACATCTTTGCTATCGGCGGCAACCCGGAAGCAGCACGTGTTTCTGGCGTTAACGTCCCGTTAAACCTGATTCTGGTGTATGCCCTGTCCGGTGTGTTCTATGCCTTCGGCGGGATGTTGGAAGCGGGCCGTATCGGCAGCGCCACCAACAACCTCGGCTTTATGTATGAACTGGATGCGATCGCGGCCTGTGTGGTCGGCGGCGTGTCGTTTGCCGGTGGTGTGGGCACGGTGGCTGGCGTGGTGACCGGTGTGATCATCTTTACCGTAATCAACTACGGCTTGACCTATATCGGCGTTAACCCTTACTGGCAGTACATCATCAAGGGCGGCATCATTATCTTCGCGGTAGCACTGGATTCACTGAAGTACGCACGTAAAAAATAAGACCGACACACAGCAACATCACAGCAAAAGGCCGCGAACATCGCGGCCTTTTTTTACCTTCACTGAATCAGCACGTTCACTTCTGCAACTTCTCTTCCAGATCCAGAAGTTGCTCAGGCGTCACCGCTGGATAACTCTGCGCATCTTCTGGCACTTCATGCACGGCTGGAATCGGCACCAGCGGCCCGAGGAAGCGTGGCTCACGTTTCATCAGGTACAAATCTGCCAGCGCCCCTAAACGTGCCCCGACCTCGCGGAAACGCACTGACAGCATATTTTTAGGTGACGGGACGGCATAACACTGCGCCTGAATACCCAGGTGCTGGGCAATAAACAGCGCGCGCTCGCAGTGGAAGCGCTGAGTAATAATGATGAAGTCGTTGGTATCGAACACTTTGCGCGTGCGCACGATCGAATCCAGCGTACGGAAGCCGGCATAATCCAGCACGATATCCGAGGGATCGACACCCGCTTTTATCAGATCGCGGCGCATGGTCATCGGTTCGTTATAGCTTTGCTGCGCATTATCACCGCTCAACAGCAGATAGTTCACCTTGCCACTGTTATAGGCGTTAAGCGCACCTTGAATGCGATAGAGATAATACTGATTAATCACACCGGTGCGGTAATACTTGGCGGTACCTAAGACCACACCGACCTGACGATGCGGCAAAGAGGTGACATCTTCGTAAATAAAGGGAGCGGTTTTCCAGCTGATCCAGCGATCCAGGCCGAGCGCGGTCGCCACCATCAATAAGATGATGAAAAACAGACCAAAGAAAACGCGTTTAATCATGCGCGTAAGCACTCGGTTGGTGAAAAATCGGATGGCTATACCCAAAATAATTCGAGTTGCAGGAAGGCGGCAAGTGCATGAATCCTCAGGAGCTTACTGAAGTAAGTGACTGAGGTAAATGCATGTAGCCAACGCGCCTGCAACTTGAAGTATGAAGGGTATAAAGGCTACTTGAGGCGGGGACAGTAAGCAAGTTAACGCCGATTGGCTGGTGTTTTTTTAAGCGCAGCCGGTACTGATTTCCCGGCTGCGCTGCCTTATCAGATCGAGGTACGGCGATAGTGACGATACTGCGGCAGCCAGAAGTTGTTATTCACGGCTTTTGACAGCACATCTTCTGACGTCACCACAGCCACACCGGCCAGTTGCGCCGCTTTGCCCACTTCCATGGCGATCAGTTTTGACACGCCCTGAATGTGTTTAAGCTCTGGCAGTACTGGACCTTCACCGTCATTCACCAGCGGTGAGCAGTCAGCCAGTGCACGACTGGCGGTCATCAGCATGGAGTCGGTGATGCGTGTTGCACCCGCCGCAATCACGCCCAAACCAATGCCAGGGAAAATATAGGAGTTGTTACACTGGGCAATCGGATAGGTTTTGCCTTTCCAGGTCACCGGCGCAAAGGGGCTGCCCGTGGCGACCAGCGCTTCGCCATCGGTCCAGGCGATGATATCTGCCGGGGTGGCTTCGACACGAGAGGTCGGGTTAGACAACGGCATCACAATTGGACGCTTGGTGTGCTTGTGCATCTCACGGATGATCTCCTCCGTGAACAGCCCCGGCTGGCCAGATACGCCGATTAAGATATCCGGCTTGGCGTTGCGCACCACATCCAGCAGCGAAATCGAATCGCTGGTCACATCCCAATCCTGCAGATTGTCGCTCTTCTGCACCAGTTTGCTCTGGAAATCGAGCAGGTTTGGTAGTTTGTCGGTCAGCAGGCCAAAGCGATCCACCATCATCACGCGTGAACGGGCTTCGTCGTCGCTGAGTCCTTCAGACTTCATCTGCGCAATGATCTGCTCGGCGATACCACAGCCGGCGGAACCTGCACCGAGGAACACCACTTTCTGCTCACACAGGCGGCTACCGGCTGCACGGCTGGCGGCGATCAAGGTGCCCACGGTAACGGCAGCGGTGCCTTGAATGTCATCATTAAAGCAGCAAACTTCATCGCGATAGCGTTCCAGCAGCGGCATGGCATTTTTCTGCGCGAAGTCTTCAAACTGCAACAGCACGTTCGGCCAGCGGCGTTTTACCGCCTGGATGAACTCATCAACAAAGGCTTCGTACTCTTCGCCGGTGATGCGCGGATGACGCCAGCCCATATACAACGGGTCGTTCAGCAACTGCTGGTTATTGGTACCGACATCCAGCACCACAGGCAGGGTGTAGGCCGGGCTGATCCCACCACAGGCGGTATACAGTGACAGCTTACCGATGGGAATGCCCATGCCGCCGATACCCAGGTCACCCAGACCCAGAATACGTTCGCCATCGGTGACCACAATCACTTTTACGTTCTGCTTAGTGGCGTTCTGCAGCATGTCTTCAATGCGGTCGCGGTTGTTATACGAGATGAAAACACCGCGTGCGCGACGATAGATTTCTGAGAAGTGTTCACAGGCCGCGCCGACTGTTGGGGTGTAGATAATCGGCATCATCTCTTCCAGATGATTGTCGAGCAGACGGTAGAACAGGGTTTCGTTGGTGTCCTGGATGTTACGCAGATAGACGTGCTTGTCGTTATTGTTTTTGAAATCCAGGAACTGACGCCAGGCGCGTTCGGCCTGCTCTTCGATGGTTTCAACGGCTTCAGGGAGTAGGCCGTTGAGGTTGAATTCGTTACGTTCTTCCAGGGTGAATGCGCTGCCTTTATTCAGCAGCGGAAATTCCAGCAGGATCGGACCCGCATAAGGAATATACAGCGGGCGTTTACTTTCGTAGTCGAGTTCCATGCAGTGTTTGCTCCGGTTGCAGTGTTTTCTGACGCTCACGGGAAAAGGTAACGCCAGTCCTGTTCAATGTGAAGTGGATCTGGCGCCCGATCCTATGAGTTTTCCTGCAGATGTACAGCTTTTGTTAACAGCAGGTCACAAAAGCGGTAAAAGGATCACTAAACTGATGTTTTCGAAACTAAAGTAAGTGAGAAATCTTCACAGCCCAAGGCCGCAAGCGTCGATCGCGTGGCATCAAGTTGGCTCAATGTACTACCCTGACATTCGGCCAGTACCGCCTGTTGCACGCTATCAAGTGCTTCATTGCTCATGTTCATCATAATGAGCGCGGCCTGAAGAGGTGGCAGGCTTGGGTTAAATGCCGCATTTTCGGCATATTGACCACGGAAAATCTTGCCGCTTTGGCTGCGCAATGCAACGCCGCTAAAACTCTGGCTGTAAGGGGCGTGGCTGTGATTGGCCGCCTCAATCGCGGCTTGCTGCAGCGCATCTCCCTCGACTTTAAAGCCGTGATCGATTGGCGTCAGCAGGCGCTCGGTAATGTTTAAATCTGCCGGGCCAAAGGCATCAGGCAGATAATCACCCAGCGTGCTAATAGCTCGACCGGGTAAACTAATGCGGATAGCTGTTCCGCTATTCAGCTCATTCATAAACTGACGGCAGTGGCCGCAAGGCGTGTAGTTAACGGTGATGGCATCCAGCTTTTCTTCACCGCGCAGCCAGGCGTGGGTGATGGCGCTTTGTTCCGCATGAACGGTTTGTTGGAGCGGAGCGTGCTCAAACTCCATATTGGCACCAAAGTACCAGTGACCACTCACACCGCGCGAAATCGCCCCCACGTTAAAATTGGAGACAGTGGCGACTGCACAGCATGCTGCAATCGGCAGCAGCGCCAACGCCAGCGCATCCTCATCCAGACCGGTTTCCTGCTTCAGGTGCGCCACATCTTGCGGGCGGAGTACGCCCTGAAAATCAACCGAATCCAGCAGCGGTTGGATCGCCGCTTGTAACGAAGCGGGCAGGGCAGTAAAAGCAGCAGTAAATCGTGGATGCATGATGTGATGACCTCATAAACGCGTTAACGGCGATGCGCCGTCTGAGGGGTTATATGTGATCTATGTCGCTATGACAATGTAAGCTGATTCAGTTGTTTCAACTTTGCGAGATCTCTCGCAAAGTTTTAGCCAAACCAGTGCATCAGCAACGGAAAAAGAAACGGTGCCAGTAGCGAAGTAATGATGCCGCAAATCACTAACGCCAGAGAACTAAACGCCCCTTCCTGATAATCGATCTCCGCTGCACGTGCGGTGCCTAACGCGTGGGATGCATTGCCAATTGCTAATCCGCGTGAAGATTTGCTGCGCACGTTAAACAGATTGAGCAACATATGGCCGAACACCGCACCCAGTACCCCGGCAATCAGCACGCAGATAGCACTGATGGCGGGGATACCGTGCAGCGAGCCGGACACCGCCATGGCAATCGGCGTGGTGACCGATTTCGGCATGATGGTGGCGGCAATTTCTGGTGTTGCCCCCATCCACAGCGCGATAGCGGTGCCTGATACCATCGCGGTGATGCTACCGATAAAACACACGCTGATGATGGTTTTCCAGCGCGCGCGTATTTGATGCATCTGCTCATACAGCGGCAAGGCCAGCGCCACCACGGCCGGTTGCAACAGTTGGTTCAGGAATGCACTGCCGGCGAAATAGCGCGTGTAAGGAATATGCGTGAGCAGCAGAATGGGGATCACGATCGCCATCGCCACCAGTAATGGGTTAATGATGGAAATATTGATTTTTGCTGCCAGCTTGCGCGCTAACAGATAAGCCACCAGGGTAAGCGGTAGCGACCACCATGCGTCAGTCATGCGGCTGCTCCTGCGGACGTTGCAGACGCTCGGCGCTGATGCCGACAATCAACAGCACCAAAAACGTGCTGACAAAGCAGGAAACCACAATGGGCCCAAATTGGGCACTGAGAATATCAGTGTAACCCATTACGCCCACGCTGATGGGGACGAACAGCAGCGCCATATAGCGGATCAACAGATAGCAGCCAGGTTTGACCCACTCAACCGGCAGGATTTGCAGCGCCAGCAAGCTGAACAGCAAGAGCATGCCAATGATGCTCCCCGGAATGGTGATCGGGAGTAGGGCAGCAACACCATTTCCGGCATACAGCGCGGCATAAATAATCACAAAGGCACGCAAATAGTGCCAGCAAGCAGTTAACACGACAGGCTCCACACTAGAGGGGATACCCTTCATACTTCAAGTTGCATGTGCGTTGGCTACATGCATTCACCTCAGTCACTTACTTCAGTAAGCTCCTGAGGATTCATGCACTTGCCGCCTTCCTGAACCAGGAGTAGGCCCCATGAGGGGACTCGAAATATTTTGGGTATAGATAAAAAAGCCGCCCCGAAGGCGGCTTGTTCAATTACTTAACCTGCATACCCGGCTTCGCACCGCTATCCACTGACAGTACGAACAGGTCTGAACCGCCTGAACCTGCTGACAGCACCATGCCTTCCGACACGCCGAAACGCATCTTACGTGGGGCAAGGTTAGCGACGATAATAGTCATCTTACCGACCAGCACCGACGGATCAGGATAAGCCGCACGAATGCCGGAGAAGATCTGGCGCTTCTCGCCGCCGAGATCCAGCTCCAGGCGCAGCAGCTTGTCAGAACCTTCAACCAGCTCGGCTTTCTCGATCAGCGCGACGCGCATATCGACCTTGGCAAAATCATCAATGGTGATGGTGTCACCAATCGGTGCATCAGCCAGAGGACCGGTGACCGCAGGCTTATTCGCTGCTGCCGCGTCCTCTTTAGACGCCTCAATCAACCCTTCCACTTTCGCCATTTCGATACGACCGTACAGTGCTTTGAACGGGGCAACATCATGATTCAGCAGCGGCTGCGCAATCGCATCCCAGCTCAGTTCGCTCTGCAGGAAAGCTTCAGCACGTGCACTCAGCGATGGCAATACCGGCTTCAGCCAGGTCATCAACACGCGGAACAGGTTGATACCCATGGAGCAGATCGCTTGCAGGTCAGCATCGCGGCCTTCCTGTTTCGCCACCACCCACGGTGCCTGCTCATCAACATAGCGGTTAGCAATGTCGGCCAGCGCCATGATTTCGCGGATGGCACGGTTGTATTCGCGGCTTGCCCAGGCTTCACCGATCTTCTCGGAAGCATCAACGAAGGTCTGATACAGCGCCGGATCGGCCAGTTCGCTCGACAGTTTGCCGCCGAAGCGTTTAGTGATGAAGCCCGCATTACGTGACGCCAGGTTTACCACTTTATTGACGATATCTGCGTTCACGCGCTGCACGAAATCTTCCAGATTCAGGTCGATATCATCGATACGTGAAGAGAGTTTCGCCGCGTAGTAGTAACGCAGGCTGTCAGCATCCAGGTGTTGCAGCCAGGTGCTGGCTTTGATGAAGGTGCCGCGTGATTTGGACATCTTCGCGCCGTTCACTGTCACATAACCGTGGACAAACAGGTTGGTCGGTTTGCGGAAGTTGCTGCCTTCCAGCATCGCTGGCCAGAACAGGCTGTGGAAGTAAACGATGTCTTTACCGATGAAGTGATACAGCTCGGTAGAGGAATCTTTCTTCCAGAACTCGTCGAAATTGATATCGCCGCGCTTGTCACACAGGTTCTTAAAGGAACCCATATAACCGATTGGCGCATCCAGCCACACGTAGAAATATTTGCCCGGCGCACCTGGAATTTCAAAGCCGAAGTAAGGGGCATCACGAGAGATATCCCATTGCTGTAAGCCAGAATCGAACCACTCCTGCATCTTGTTCGCAACCTGCTCCTGCAACGCACCTGAACGGGTCCAGGTCTGCAACATCGCACTGAATGACGGCAGGTCGAAGAAGAAGTGTTCTGAATCACGCAATACCGGTGTCGCACCAGATACCACTGATTTTGGATCGATCAGCTCGGTTGGGCTGTAGGTCGCGCTGCACACTTCGCAGTTATCGCCATACTGATCCGGTGACTTACATTTCGGGCAGGTGCCTTTCACAAAACGATCGGGCAGGAACATGCCTTTCTCGGGATCGTACAGCTGTGAAATAGTGCGGTTTTTAATGAAACCGTTTTCTTTCAGGCGGCCGTAGATCAGCTCAGACAGCTGGCGGTTTTCGTCACCGTGCGTCGAATGATAGTTGTCATAGCTGATGTCGAAACCGGCGAAGTCAGTTTCATGTTCCTGCTTCATCTCTGCGATCATCTGCTCAGGCGCAACGCCAAGCTGCTGAGCTTTCAGCATGATAGGCGTGCCGTGGGCGTCGTCGGCACAGATGAAGTAAACCTGATTGCCACGCATTCGCTGGTAACGGACCCAAATGTCAGCCTGAATGTGTTCAAGCATATGACCAAGATGGATAGAGCCGTTGGCGTACGGCAGTGCGCACGTTACCAGAATTTTTTTAGCGACATGAGTCATAGTTTGCGTAGCGTTCCGTAAGAAAAAAATCGGGCTTAGATGTTAACCGAAGCACCCTCTGGCGTAAACACAACTGCACGGCATCTGATATTATTGAAGACACACCGCCGTGATTTGGCGTTATGAAAAGACAAGGAGTTGGGATGACTTCACAATCCCGGGAACATCACTCGCCCGAAGCGTTGCGTGCTGTGGTTATCGGCGTGCTGAGCGACTTTGAACATCCGACACTGCATCACAATCTGACAACCCTCAAAGCACTGCGTCATGTGGCGCTGCTGGATGGCAAACTGCATATCGAACTGGTGATGCCGTTTGCCTGGGCCAGTGCCTTTGAAGAACTGAAGGCGCAAACCAGCGCAGAATTGCTGCGTCTGACCCATGCCAGCGCGATTGACTGGCGGCTGCGTCATGACATCGCCACGCTGAAACGCGTGAAGAATCACCCTGGCGCCACCGGGGTGAAAAACATCATCGCGGTAAGCTCCGGCAAAGGGGGCGTGGGTAAATCCAGCACCGCGGTGAATATGGCGCTGGCGCTGGTGGCGGAAGGCGCACGCGTCGGGATCCTCGATGCGGATATTTACGGGCCATCCATTCCCAATATGCTCGGCACCGAGAGCCAACGTCCGACCTCGCCGGATGGTACCCATATGGCACCGATCATGGCTCATGGCCTTGCGACCAATTCGATTGGTTATCTGGTTACTGATGAAAATGCCATGGTATGGCGCGGCCCGATGGCCAGCAAAGCCTTAATGCAACTGCTCAATGAGACGATGTGGCCGGACCTCGACTATCTGATTTTAGATATGCCGCCCGGCACCGGTGATATTCAGTTAACCCTGGCGCAAAACGTACCGGTCACCGGTGCGCTGGTGGTGACCACGCCGCAGGACATCGCGCTGATTGATGCACGTAAGGGCATTGTGATGTTTGAAAAAGTCAGTGTGCCCGTGTTAGGTGTGGTGGAGAACATGAGTATTCACATCTGCAGCGAATGTGGCCACCACGAGCCGATTTTCGGCACCGGCGGTGCACAGAAACTGGCAGCGGATTACCACACGCGCTTACTGGCGCAGTTGCCGCTGCATATTAATCTGCGTGAGGATCTGGATGATGGCGAGCCAACGGTGATCCGCCGTCCAGACAGCGAGTTCACGGCACTCTATCGCCAGTTAGCCGGGCGCGTCGCCGCACAGCTTTACTGGCAGGGCGAAGTCATTCCAGCGGATATCGCCTTCCGCGCGGTTTAACCTGCTGATTTTCTGCTGGCGCGGGTCGCCAGCGGAAAATGCATCAGCACATATTTTCCCTGATCGCTCTCGCCTACCGCTTCACGCTGCCAGCCGTGTTTCAGATAAAAAGTCTGGGCCGCTTGATTCTGCATCAGACATTTCAAAGCGCCGGTTGAGGTGAAACGCTGCTGCACGTGCTCCAGCAGTGCACTTCCCACACCACGCCCCTGAAAATCAGGGTCGACATACAGGCTGTGCAGGAAGTTGTCATTATCCAGTACACCGGCAAACCCCACGCGATGACCATCGATCTCTGCAACCAACACGGTTTCGCCGAGGATCACCGCATCAAAATCCTCCAGCTGCCACTCATCGCCAGCCAGCCACGTCCAGTTGCGACGGCGCGCCGCCAAAAAGAGCGTGCGCAGAAAAGGGCGGTCGGCTTCCTCAAAAAAACGAATCTTCACGCAATTCTCCCTCAAACTTTCTCACCTCTGTAGCGGCGCGATTCATCGCGCAACCGTCAGCAACACAGCGGATTTACCCCTGCGCGATAAATCGCGCCGCTACAAATGGTAATCGCTCTTTAAAAATAGTTGTCGCACCGGAAAAAGATAAACCCTGTCAAATCAGCGGGGTTTCTGTGTAGAATGCCGCGGCAAGCCGCATGGAATCAGGCATCAGCGCTTTGATAGCTTTTGATTATCTAATTGATAACGACTGCATATTAGAAGTTGGCCCGGAAAAACTGTAACTTGCATCACATCTTTTAACGGAGGTCACCATGTCCATCATTAATACCAAAATCAAACCATTCAAAAACGCAGCGTTCAAAAACGGCGAATTCATCGATGTAACCGAGAAAGACGTTGAAGGTAAATGGAGTGTTTTCTTCTTCTACCCGGCTGACTTCACCTTCGTATGCCCTACCGAACTGGGTGACGTGGCAGACCATCACGAAGAACTGCAGAAAATGGGCGTAGACGTTTACTCCGTTTCTACTGACACGCACTTTACCCACAAAGCCTGGCACGGTTCTTCCGAAACCATCGCAAAAATCAAATACGCGATGATCGGTGACCCAACTGGCGCACTGACCCGTAACTTCGAAATCATGCGTGAAGACGAAGGTCTGGCTGACCGTGGTACCTTCATTGTTGACCCACAGGGCATCATCCAGGCTATCGAAATCACCGCTGAAGGCATTGGCCGTGACGCATCAGACCTGATCCGCAAACTGAAAGCGGCTCAGTACGTGGCTTCTCACCCAGGTGAAGTGTGCCCGGCTAAATGGAAAGAAGGCGAAGCAACACTGGCTCCATCTCTGGACCTGGTTGGCAAAATCTAAGCCACACCCAGCCATTCGATCTTTCTCAATCGGGTGCTACGGCACCCGATTTTCTTGACAGGAACTCACTATGCTCGATACCAATTTAAAAACACAGCTCAAGGCTTACCTTGAGAAATTAACGAAACCGGTTGAGTTGATTGCCACACTGGATGATGGCGCTAAATCTGCGGAGATCCGTTCTCTGCTGACCGATATCGCGAGCTTGTCAGAAAAAGTCAGCTTCCGTGAAGAGAATGATCGTCCGGTTCGTAAACCCTCTTTTCTGATCACTAACCCAGGCAGCCAGAGCGGCCCACGCTTTGCCGGTTCGCCAATGGGTCACGAATTTACTTCACTGGTCCTGGCACTGCTGCAGACCGGTGGACACCCGTCGAAAGAGTCACAGAGTCTGCTGGAGCAAGTGGTTGCTCTGGACACTGACCTGCATTTCGAAACCTATTACTCACTGTCGTGCCACAACTGTCCTGACGTGGTGCAGGCGCTGAATCTGATGGCGATCCTCAACCCGCGCATCAGCCACACCGCCATCGACGGCGGCATGTTCCAGAACGAAATCACCGAACGTAACGTGATGGGTGTGCCTGCCGTATTCCTTAACGGCACCGAGTTTGGTCAGGGCCGTTTAAGCCTGGCGGAAATCGTCGGCAAAGTGGATACCAATGCTGAGAAACGTGCAGCCGAAGAGCTGAACAAGCGTGATGCCTATGAAGTGCTGATCGTCGGCAGCGGCCCCGCGGGCGCAGCGGCAGCGATCTACTCTGCTCGTAAAGGCATCCGCACGGGCCTGATGGGCGAGCGTTTTGGCGGCCAGGTGCTCGACACGGTAGACATCGAAAACTACATCTCCGTCCAGAAAACCGAAGGCGCTAAGCTGGCTGGTTCATTGCGTGCGCACGTCGATGACTACGATGTAGACGTCATTGACACCCAGAGCGCGATTAAGCTGATTCCGGCGGCGAAAGAGGGCGGTCTGCACGCGATTGAAACCGCATCTGGCGCAGTACTGAAATCACGCAGCATCATCATCGCCACCGGCGCACGCTGGCGCAACATGGGTGTGCCGGGTGAAGAGCAGTATCGCACCAAAGGCGTCACCTACTGCCCACACTGTGACGGCCCGCTGTTTAAGGGCAAACGCACGGCGGTGATCGGCGGCGGTAACTCTGGAGTGGAAGCGGCTATCGATCTGGCTGGCCTGGTTGAGCACGTGACGCTGCTGGAATTTGCCAGCGAAATGCGTGCCGATAAAGTACTGCAGGACAAACTGCGTAGCCTGAAAAACGTCGATGTGATTCTGAATGCCCAGACCACCGAAGTGAAAGGCGACGGCAGCAAAGTGACCGGCTTGAGCTACATCGATCGTAACAACCAGACCAGCCACGAGATCGCGCTGAGCGGTATCTTTGTGCAGATTGGTTTGTTGCCAAACACCACCTTCCTCGAAGGTGCGGTGGAGCGTAACAAAATGGGCGAGATCATCATCGATGACAAGTGCGAAACCAGCCTGAAAGGCGTATTCGCCGCCGGTGACTGCACCACGGTGCCGTACAAGCAGATCATCATTGCCAGCGGTGAAGGCGCTAAAGCCTCACTCAGCGCCTTTGATTATCTGATCCGCACCCAACCGGCTGAATAAGTTTTATTGCGATAGCCACGCAGCAGCCCCGCACCTTGTGTTGCGGGGCTTTTTTTTGCCCGATGATTATCCCAGCCAGCGGCGCGCTTCAGCATCGCTAATATCACGGTAATACACTTTGTGTATTTGTTCTCCGCACCCTTTACACTGCGCTTCAATGTGCGTCGAAAAATAGTGGCGACCACCAGGAGAAATTGCCCCTTTACGGGAAATACGAATCTGATGCCAACGATGTGCGTGCGGAATAAAGCTGAATAACTTTAGGTTCATTTTCGATCCCGGAATTGGGTGGGCAGAGTCTGTCTTCAAGTCCGGAGGGGGATTAGGCCGTTTTATGGGATGTCAGGCGTTGATGCTAATCAATTAGTGGTATTGATTATCTTAATTTCCGCGTTTTTGCCTATGTAGATTAAAAAAGGAATTAATACATTAAGCGGATATATTTTCAGTTATTGATCTGGCGGGTGATGTTTATTTTATTGATGGAGGATGAATATTTTATATTTTGATGTGGCGCAATTATTCTCACTCACCGCACAAACCACAATTTACAACCTGCGCGACTGCGCTTATCCTGTCGTCGGCATGTTCTGCATGCCATGACTCGGGGTGCCCCTGTATACAGGGCTGAGATACACCCGCTGACCTGATCTGGATAATGCCAGCGTAGGGAAGTCAGATGCCTGACCGCATTCGCCTTCTTGATCGCCGGTTGGGAGCCTTATGACACACCAGCCTGAAATACTCTCCACTACGCAGCTCGCGCAATCCCTGCACTTACTGCGGCAGCAAACTCCGTTAGTGCACTGCATGACCAACGACGTAGTGCAAACCTTTACCGCTAATGTGCTGCTGGCATTACAGGCGTCTCCGGCGATGGTGACTGACCCAGAAGAGGCGGCCCAGTTTGCTGGTTTCGCGGATGCGTTGCTGATCAATGTGGGTACCTTAACCCGCGACCGCCGCGATGCGATGTTAGCCGCCGTGCAGGCCGCGCAGAAAGCAGGAACACCCTGGACGCTCGATCCGGTGGCAGTGGGTGCGTTATCACTGCGCACCGAATTCTGCCAACAGCTGCTGGGCCTGCAACCCGCCGCGATTCGTGGCAATGCTTCTGAAATCCTTGCGCTAGCCAATCAGGCGGCTGGAGGGCGTGGCGTGGATAGCGTGCATCAAGCGGATGCCGCGCTGAGCGCAGCCCAGCAACTGGCGCAGAAATATCAAACCGTTGTCGCGGTAACCGGAGAAGTTGATTACGTCACTGACGGTAAAAGCACGCTGGCGATCCCTGGTGGCAGCCCCTTGATGACGCGTGTGGTCGGCACCGGTTGTGCACTGTCTGCGGTGGTTGCTGCTTTCGCCAGCTTGCCAGGCGAGCGCCTGCAGCACATTGCAGCAGCGTGCCGCGTGATGTCGTTGGCGGGTGAGCAGGCTGCACGTCAGGTGCAGGGGCCCGGCAGTTTTGTCGCCGCTTTCCTTGACGGACTCTGGACTCTGGAGGTGGCGGCATGAAACGCATCAATGCTTTAACCATCGCTGGCACCGATCCAAGCGGTGGCGCGGGTATTCAGGCCGATCTCAAAGCCTTCTCCGCGTTGGGCGCTTACGGCACCAGTGTGATCACCGCACTGGTGGCGCAGAATACCTGTGGTGTGCAGTCGGTGTATCGTATTGAACCTGATTTTGTTGGCGCGCAGCTGGATTCGGTGCTGGACGATGTGCGTATTGATGCCGCCAAAATCGGTATGCTGTCTGAAACCGCGATTGTCGAAGTGGTAGCACAGCGGCTGAAACGGGCCAGCCTGCCATTTGTGGTGCTGGATACGGTGATGATTGCGAAAAGCGGTGATCCGCTGCTGTCACCCGATGCGGTGGCGAGCGTGCGTGAGTTACTGCTGCCGCACGTCTCATTGATCACGCCGAACCTGCCGGAAGCGGCAACGCTGCTGGGTCGCGATATGGCGCAGGATGAGAAGAGCATGCTGATGCAGGGCGATGCGCTGCTGGATCTCGGCTGCGAAGCGGTGCTGATGAAGGGCGGCCATCTGAGTGATGCCGAAAGCCCAGACTGGCTGATTACACGTGCAGGACGTCAGCGCTTCACTGCCCCGCGCGTCAATACGCGACATACCCATGGCACGGGCTGCACGCTCTCGGCGGCGCTGGCGGCGTTGCGCCCTCGTCATGATAACTGGTCAGATACGGTAGAAGAGGCCAAAGCCTGGCTGCAACAGGCGCTGCTGCATGCTGATTCACTGGAAGTCGGGAAGGGCATTGGGCCGGTGCACCATTTCCATCAATGGTGGTAGGGCGTAACGCCAGATTGCCGCTTTTTCACTGCGTATCCGTCTGAAAAATGGTGTCAGCAATTTGCCAGCCTGGCGCTTTTCGGTCCAGGCTGTTGGGGGCGAATCGGCAGGTGCCGGTTCCCATCCAGCCATTTATTCAGGAGCCAACATGACGGACATCGTACAGTTATTGGGCAAAGAAGCGGACACCCTTCTTCAACATCGCTGCATGACCATTCCAGCGGACAGCCTTTATTTACCCGGCGCGGATTATGTTGATCGTGTCATGATCGACAACAATCGTTCTCCTATCGTATTACGCAACATGCAAACGCTATACAACACCGGACGTCTGGCAGGGACCGGCTATTTGTCGATTTTGCCGGTCGACCAGGGTGTTGAACACTCTGCGGGTGCCTCATTTGCTGCTAATCCGGCCTATTTCGATCCCAGGAATATTGTTGAGCTGGCGATTGAAGCCGGCTGTAACTGTGTTGCGTCAACCTATGGCGTATTGGCATCCGTGTCGCGCCGCTATGCGCACCGCATTCCGTTTATGGTCAAGCTCAACCATAACGAGACTCTGAGTTATCCGACCCAATATGACCAGACGCTGTATGCCAGCGTAGAGCAGGCATTCAACTTGGGTGCTGTCGCCGTTGGCGCAACCATCTACTTCGGCTCTGAGCAATCACGTCGTCAGATCGAAGAGATCTCAGCGGCCTTTGAGCGCGCGCACGAACTCGGCATGGTGACGGTGCTGTGGGCGTATCTGCGTAACAATGATTTCAAGAAAGATGGCGTGGATTACCATGCCAGCGCCGATTTAACAGGCCAGGCGAACCATTTGGCCGCCACCATTGGCGCGGATATCGTGAAGCAGAAAATGGCGGAGAATAATGGCGGTTACAAGGCAGTGAACTTCGGTCATACCGACGATCGGGTTTACAGCAAACTGACCACCGAGAACCCGATCGATCTGGTGCGCTACCAACTGGCGAATTGCTATATGGGACGTGCAGGGTTGATTAACTCCGGCGGTGCTTCGGCAGGGGCCACCGACGTGGCAGAGTCTGTGCGTACGGCGGTGATTAACAAACGTGCGGGCGGAATGGGGCTGATTCTGGGTCGTAAGGCGTTTAAGAAGTCGCTGAAGGAAGGTGTGGAGTTGATTAATGCGGTGCAGGATGTCTATTTGTCGAAAGATGTGACTATCGCGTAATTAAACCTGGCTTACTGGCCATTTCGCGGGCGGGCAGTGCGCGTCCTTGGTCACATACTGATGTATGCTCCCAAGGCCTGTGCGCTGGCCGCCCCAAAACCTATGGCGCTTCAAACCACTCGCTATTGCGTTCAGCTATTGGCGTGATGGTCAAAATCATCTCTTGCAGATGGCGGCGCATGGCGCTTTCTGCGGCCTCAACGTCTTTGGCTTTCAACGCGCAATAGATATCTTCATGCTGCTGGATCAAACTTTCCGGCGGGGATACTTCACTCAGCGTCAGGAAGCGCACACGGTCCATGGTGGCTTTGATATTCTCCACCGTCTCCCATGCCAGCAGGCAGTTAATCCCTTCGGCTATCAGACGGTGAAATTCATCGTCCAGAGTTAAAAATGCCTGGCTGTCCTGGCGCTCTGCGGCTAAGCGTTGTAACTGAAGATTATGCTCCAGCGCCATCAGTCCCGTGGGGCCCATCTCCAGTGCCGCACGACGCACCACGGCGATTTCAACCGCTTCACGGATAAAGCGCCCATCCGCCACGCGCTGTGCAGAAATTTTGCGCACGAAAGTGCCACGCTGCGGCAGCACTTGAACCAGACCAGCTTCCGCCAGCTTGATAAAGGCCTCGCGCACCGGCTGGCGCGACACGTTAAAGCGCGCGGACACCTCTTTTTCCGACAGCAATGAGCCCGGATGAATGGCGCAGGTCACGATATCTTTGCGCAAATAGCGATAGATCTGCTGATTGACGGGTTCGCTGGTGGTTATGGTATAGGCAATCGACATGCAGCAATATCCGTATTACGGCTGGCGCAAGCCAGCCCGATGAGAAAGGTTCAGTCTAATCAGCACGCTGCATCTGCGCTACACATTTGTGAAGGCGCTTATGCCTGTGCCACCAAGGCATGTACAGTAGCGCGTGCACCCTGCATCGCAAGTTGCTGATAGAGTTCTGTGACGCGTGCAACAAAGGCGCTGTGGTGCAGCAGATCATCGCCGAACACGGCTTTCAGGCCAATAAGCGCTTTTACGCGTTCTGCGCCATCTTCACTGTGAGCCACAATGCTCGCCAACTGCTCTTTCAGCGGATCGCGAATCTCAATCGGCTGACCTTGCTCATCCACGCCGCTGACATAACGCATCCAGCCCGCGACACCCAGCAGCAGATAATCGCATGAGGTGCCATTACGCAGATGCCAGCGCACGCTGTCCAGCATGCGCTGCGGCAGCTTCTGAGTGCCATCGGTCGCGATTTGATAAGTGCGATGCTTAATGGCGCGATTTTCGTAACGCGCAATCAGTGAATCAGCGTAGGCCACTAAGTCTACGCCTTGCGTACGCAGCGTCGGAGCCTGATCTTGCAGCATCAACGCGCGCGCTGCCGTGCGGAAATGGGCATCGGCCATGCAATCGCTGATGTGTTCATACCCTGCCAGGAAACCGAGGTAAGCCAGGAATGAGTGGCTGCCATTCAGCATACGCAGCTTCATCTCTTCGAACGGCAGTACGTCACTGACCAGTTCCGCGCCAGCATTTTCCCAGGCAGGACGGCCACTCACGAAGTTATCTTCAATCACCCACTGGAAGAACGGCTCGGCTTCGACAGCAACAGGGTCGCTGCTGCCCAGGCGAGCTTCCAACGTGTCAAACGCGGCATCGGTCATCGCGGGCACAATGCGGTCGACCATGGTGGAAGGGAAGGTGATATGTGCGTGAGTGTACTCGGCCAGTTCAGGGCTGTGGCGTTCTGCCAGTTGCGTGATGACATTGCGAGTCACGTGGCCGTTTTCCGGCATGTTGTCACAGGACATCACGCTGAAAGGGGGAAGATGGCGGGCGCGACGGCGAATAATGGCGGCCAGAATCAGCCCCGGCAGCGAGCGCGGCTGCTCCGGATTTTCGAGGTCATGCACGATATCGGGATGATCAGGGTTGAGCTTGCCGCTCGACGGCATATAGCAATAGCCTTTCTCGGTGACGGTCATCGAGACGATGGCGACGTCAGGCTGGCTCATGGCTTCAATCACCGCATCAATACCATCCCCCTTGCCGTGCAGCGCTTGTGTCACCACGCCAATCACGCGGGTATTAAGGCTGTCATCCGCCATCTCGGTCACGGTGTAGAGTAAGTTTTGCTGACGCAGGGCCTGAATCAGTGCACCGCTGTTGAGATTGACTTCGCAGTAGCCCCAGTCACTCCCCTGCGCAGCCAGCTTATCGGTGGCGAGTGCCTGATGGGCGCGATGGAAGGCACCAAAGCCGATATGCACCATGCGAGTTTTCAACTGGCTGCGGTCATAAGCGGGGCGTTGGACGTCGGCGGGAAGGCGATCAAGCTCTAACATAGGAATTCCTTTTAGCAAACGGGGCGCTGAGCGCCCCATTATGGTCAAACTGTTAAGCGGAGACGGGTTTATCTGCGGTCTTTGGGCTGCGAATCACAAACAGCACTAACATCGCGCCAATCCCGGCAACACAGCCCGCCAGAATAAACGCACTGTCGAATTTACCGGTGTGCTGCACGATATAGCCGGTGACAATCGGGCCGACAATCCCTGACAGGCTGCCGATTAAATGGATAAAGCCACTGATACTGCCGACACGGCTTTTGTGCACCACGTCCTGAATAATCGCCCAGTAAATTGCGCCGGTGATGTAGAGGAAGAAGATGGAGATCGACATCATGATCACCGCCGAATTCACTTCTTTAATCGTACCCGCCAGCGCCACACAAATCGCCGCCGCCAGCAGTGACACGACCAACACAATCTTGCGCGATAGCAGCAATTTTCCGGTGATATTAAAGATTTTATCCGAAATCCAACCACCCAATGCCAGACCCACGAAGCCCACAATCCACGGGATCATGGTGGTGATACTCATGGATTTAATATCCAGGCCATGCGCCTGCACCAGATACGCCGGGAACCAGCTCAGGAAGAAGAACAGGATGTAGTTGTAGCAGAAGAAGGCAAATGCGGTCACCAGGATAATCGGCTGGCGCAGGTAATAGCCCATGCCGTGCGCTTTGCCTGAAGGATCGATCACATCGGCAGGCTCTTCCGCTTTCAGTTTTTCGACCAGAGCGCGCTCTTCAGGTGACACTTTTTTGCTGCGGGCCGGGTTATCTGCCGCGAAGAAGAACCACAGGCCCATCCACACCAGACCAATCACGCAGATCACCACGAACGCCGGACGCCAGCCAAATGACAGGGCCAGATAGCCGACAATCGGGCCCGCGACTGCACCACCCAGAGGGGAACCGGCACTGAGCAAGCCCATGGCGGTTGCGGCCTGTTTTTTCGGGAACCAGCCGTTGATGGCCTTGTTCGCCGAGGCGCAAATCGGACCTTCCGCCATGCCGAACAGCACGCGCAGAATCATCATCGACCAGAAGCCAGTAGCCAGCGCGGTCATGCCGCAGAACAGCGACCACATGCCGACTGCGGTGCCCAGCACGATGGTCGGGCCGAATTTATCGGTCGCCAGGCCACCAATAAAGTTAAACAGCGCATAGCCAAAGAAGAAACTCCCGAAAATCATGCCGAACTGCTCGGCGTTGATCATCAGATCTTTTTCCACCAGCGGT
The DNA here is from genome assembly GCF_001485335.1 of Type-D symbiont of Plautia stali. NCBI lineage: Bacteria > Pseudomonadati > Pseudomonadota > Gammaproteobacteria > Enterobacterales > Enterobacteriaceae > Type-D symbiont of Plautia stali. Next base: position 107,485 of record NZ_BBOC01000004.1, read on the forward strand.
ACAGTCAGGGACAGGGCAATACGATCGAGGTAGTTGATCATATAAACCAGGAACAACAGCAGTACGAGGGTCCAGCGTAGGTTCTTAAGCATACAAACTCCGACCTAATAGTTTTTCTAGTTTTGCCGGCGGGTACGCACCGGCATTAAGGACACCTGGTGTGAAGATTAACTCAACCCATTTGGAGAATCACTTTGCAGCAGGTACGGGGATCTTTTTCAAACAACGTCATGGCACGTTCAATCTCTGCGAGTGGGAAATAGTGCGTGACCAGTTTTTCAGGCTGAATCAGACCTTTTTCCATCCACTCAATGACCTGCGGGAAACGATTACTGTTGAGGCGCGAGGTAAACAGCGATAACTCTTTGCTGGTCAACGCTTGCTGCGTGATGCTGCAAGGCTCGCCAGAGAAGCCAAGTAGCCCGATACGTGCCGCCGGGGAGGCGAGGGCAGCAGATTCGGCCAAAATAGAAGGATGGCAGGCAGCATCGATAATCAGCGTGGGCTGAATGCCCTCCAACTGGGCTGCCAGTGGGATCTCGCTGTTATTGAATACGCGGTCAGCGCCATTTTCCTGTGCCAGTGCCAGACGCTCTGGCAGACGGTCGACCACCAGCACCTGTGCCACGCCATAAACGCCTTTCAGCACCTGAATCGCGGTCAACCCCATCGGTCCTGCGCCATAAATCAGTGCCACATCGTTTGGCTGAGGTTTCAGGAAAGCGGTGATGTTCGCGGCGATGGTAAAGGGTTCAACCATGCTGGCGAGTTTGTCTGGAATAGCGGTGGGCAGACGGAAAGCATTTTTAGCCGGGGCAACGGCAAACTCACTGAAGCCGCCATCACGATGCACACCAATCACCTGCAATTCTTTGCAGACGTTAGGGCGCCCGATGGAGCAGGGATAGCAGTGACCGCAGCTGACCACGGGATCAACGGCCACGCGCTCCCCGATGCGAGCGGCATCAACACCGTCGCCTACCGCATCAATCAGGCCAAAGAACTCATGGCCAATGACGCGCGGATATTTGGCAAACGGATTATGACCATGCCAGATATGCACATCAGAACCGCAGATGCTGGCAAACTGCACTTTGACACGCACTTCACCCGCAGCCGGTGCTGGCAGGGGACGGTCTGCTAAAACGAGTTCACCCGGTTGTTCAATTACGACACTTTTCATCATTTACTCCTGGCCGGCGCGGACGTTAAACGGTGCTGCTGGCATTAACGGGAAAGCAATGATGAAAAAATACGCTTACCAATACTACCATACAAGTCGGCGTTAAAGAGTTGTGAAGGCAGTCACAGAGCGAAGAGGTAACCAGAGGATCGGTGAGGTAAGTAAACAGGGTAAATCGCAGGCATAAAAAAAGCAGCCTTATAGGCTGCTCTTTTCAAGAATTTGGCTCCTCTGACTGGACTCGAACCAGTGACATACGGATTAACAGTCCGCCGTTCTACCGACTGAACTACAGAGGAATTGTTTGGAACGGGGCGCATAGTAACGAGCAGGCTCGGGCTTGTCAAAGCCCTTTTTCATAATTTATTCCGACTGCTGAATAAAGCGTCAATTCCTGCGCCTGAGTGGCTGCCAGAGTGCGAACTCGCACACAATCTGAGCCTCATTGTGATCCATGTCACCAATCGTATGCAAAATTACATTCTGATTTGTCGGTTTTGTCAGATACCTCGCATGTATGATCACAGATATTTCATTTCGCCGTTGTGGGCTGAAAAAGCGAAACATATATTCCAGATCAATTTCCATCCATAACGCCAGGTGCAGCATGAACAAAGTCAGAATCGGTATGATCGGCAGTGGTTACATTGGTCGTTGTCACGCAATTGCTTACGCTCAGGCACCGACGGTGTTTGCGCTGAAAGGGGAAATCGTGCGGGAAATGCTGGCGGAGGTAAACCCGGAGCTGGCAGCAAAGCAAGCCGCAACCTTTGGCTTTGCACGTTCAACGGGTGACTGGCATGAGCTGGTGCGCGACCCCAACATTGATGTAGTCGATATTTGTGCGCCTAACTTCCTGCATAAAGAGATGGCGCTGGAAGCGATTCGCCACGGTAAGCATGTCTATTCAGAGAAGCCGCTGTCACTGTCGGTGGCGGATGCCGAAGAGATGGTGCAGGCTGCCCAGAAAGCGGGCGTGAAAACCCTGGTCGGCTTTAACTATATGAAAAACCCGACCAGCCAACTGGCGCGTGAAATCATTGCGCGTGGTGAAATTGGTGACGTGGTGCACTTCTACGGTACGCATAACGAAGATTATCTGGCGCGTCCAGAAACCCCGCTGGACTGGCACTGTCAGAAAGCACTGGCCGGATTAGGGGCGTTGGGCGATCTGGCGGCGCATATTGTGAATATGGCGCACTACCTGGTGGGCGATATCGAAGAAGTCAGCGGCGATATGATGACGGTGATTAAGCAGCGTCCCGATCCCAAAGACCCTTCGCGCCAGCTGCCGGTGGAAAACGAGGACCAGGCCAGTGCGCTGTTGCGCTTTAAAAATGGCGCACACGGCGTGTTTGAAACCTCACGTATCGCCTGTGGCAGCAAAATGGGCCTGACCTATGTCGTGACCGGTACCAAAGGCACGCTGCGTTACACCCAGGAGCGCATGGCAGAGCTGGAACTGTATATCCATGATGAACCGGCAGGACGTCAGGGCTTCAAAACCATTCTTACCGGACCTGCGCACCCTGATTACGCTAACTTCTGTGTCTCAGCCGGTCACGGCATTGGCTTTAACGATCAGAAAACCGTGGAGATCCGCGATTTGATCAATGGCATTGCAGCAGGCGACCGCATGTGGCCCGATTTCGCGGAAGGCTTGCAGGTGCAGAAGGTGCTGGAAGCGGTAGCGGTGTCAGCGGCAGAACGCCGTTGGATGACGGTGTAAAAAAATGGGTCGCCATGAATGGCGACCCTACGAAAACAGAACCGAACCCTTGTAGGGTGCGCATTTATGCGCACCAGGTCACTAAGCCAGTAGCGGACACTGTGGTGGCAATCGGCAGCTCAACGCGCCGGGCATCACCTCAATCTCGAACTCGCTGCCGGTCAGCGGTTCACCATCCAGATTAAAGGTCATCTCGTGCGGTGAGCGGATAGTTAATGACTGCAACTGCGCGGTGGTGATATTCGGATTCTCATCATTACGCGTCAGCGAATGCAGCAGAGTCGGTAGCAACTCCTGCGCGGTGACGATGCTGAGATTCAGTTGCCCATCATTGATCAGCGCCTCCGGGCACAGCTTCTGCCCACCGCCTGCCTGACGGCCATTACCGATGCCAATCACCAGCGCATCACCTTGCCAGTTAAAGCCAGGACCGCTGATCTCACAGCTGTCGGGTTTCAACGCATCGACTCGCATCAAACCGTGAATAAAGTAGGAGACGCCGCCCAGCGCAGATTTCAGCTTTTCCGGGGTTTCGGTGGTAATGCGTGTGCCGAAACCCCCGGTCGCCATATTGATGAAGTAGCGATCGCCATTGACGCGGGCTAAATCAATCGCGCTGGCTTTGCCTAACACAGCAAGACGCAGCGCCGGTTCCATTTCGGGCGGAATGCCGACGCTGGTGGCAAAATCATTGGCGGTACCCAACGGCAAAATGCCCAGTGCGGGACGTTTTTCAGCGTCGATGGCGGCCAGAGCCGTGGCAATTTCATTGATGGTGCCATCGCCACCGCCCGCCACCACGGTTTCAGCCTGCAAATCTACCGCTTCTTGAACATAACGGTCGCCGTCACCTTTTTCCCAGGTGACACGCACCGCCAGATTGAAACCTTCATCTCGCAGCGTATTCACCGCCGCGCGCAAATCTTCATTACCAGCGCCTTTACCATTGAGGATCAGCAGGGTGAGCGGTTTGTTTTGCATAATCAGTTCCTTGAGGCGAAAAACGATGCAGTGGTTATAGCATAGCTGGGCGGGGAACTTTATCGGCGGGCGACGAAAAAAGAAAACCCGCACGGGGGAGCCGGGCGGGTGAATGAGGTGGTTCCTGGTACTACCTGCTGTTTATTGTTACTCGTTAGCAGCAGGCGGGATTCTAAAGCGAGGCGCAGCGGCGGTCTGTGATCCTGTTCTAACTTCGCTGCATTCTTTTCATTATGTGCGCTTTTTTCCGTGCGGATCGTAAGTGCTGTTGCCATCGGTGAAGTTACGCAGCAGCAGGGCAAACGACAGATCCACCGTTTCGGGGACCGGGATCCACACCCGATGACCATCCCCTGGCGCCACGTCCACCGCTGCACCTTTATCATTCTGCATGGTTTCCAGCGTACAGTTCAGGTTGCCTTCGGGTGTCATTATCTCAACCGAATCCCCCAGCAAGAACTTGTTCTTAACGGCAATTTGCGCCCAGTCACCGCGACGCTCGCCGGTAAACTCTCCGACAAACTGCTGGCGTTCTGATACTGAGAACCCTTGCTCATAGTTTTGATAACTGTCATGAGTATGGCGGCGTAAAAAACCTTCGGTATAGCCGCGATGCGCCAACCCTTCTAAAGTCTCCAGCAGCGCGGGATCAAAAGGTTTCCCCGCCGCCGCATCATCAATGGCGCGGCGATAGACTTGCGCAGTGCGCGCGCAGTAGTAAAACGATTTGGTGCGCCCTTCAATTTTCAGCGAATGCACGCCCATCTGCGTCAGGCGCTCAACGTGCGCCACCGCGCGCAGATCTTTAGAGTTCATGATGTAGGTGCCGTGCTCATCTTCAAAGGCACTCATCACCTCGCCGGGCTTCATTTTCTCTTCCAGCAGGAATACGCGGTCTGTTGTCGTGCCGATCCCGAGCGTCGGTTCCTGAACGGCAACCGGTTGATGGAAACCGACGATATTGCCGATCTCATCCTGCTTGCCTTCTTCCACTTTGTATTCCCAGCGGCAGGCGTTGGTGCAGGTGCCCTGATTGGGATCGCGTTTATTCAGATAGCCAGAGAGCAGGCAGCGCCCTGAGTAGGCCATACACAGCGCGCCGTGGACGAAGATCTCGATCTCCATTTCGGGTACCTGCTGGCGGATTTCCGCGATCTCATCCAGCGACAGTTCGCGCGACAAAATCACCCGCGTCAGCCCCATTTGTTGCCAAAACTTCACGGTCGCCCAGTTAACGGCATTGGCCTGTACTGAAAGATGAATCGGCATCTCGGGGAAGGCTTCGCGCACCAGCATGATCAGACCGGGATCGGACATAATCAATGCATCGGGCTGCATGGCCACCACCGGCGTCAGATCGCGAATAAAGGTTTTCAACTTGGCGTTGTGCGGCGCGATGTTGACGACCACATAGAATTTTTTACCGAGCTGGTGGGCTTCTTCGATGCCTTTTGCCAGCACCTCGTGGGTAAATTCGTTATTGCGTACGCGCAGGCTGTAGCGGGGTTGCCCGGCATACACCGCATCAGCGCCATAGGCAAAGGCATAGCGCATATTCTTCAGCGAACCCGCTGGAGACAGAAGTTCAGGTTTAAACATGGGGGATTTCTCACTGATGTCAGGTCAGCATACCATCACGGATGGCAGGTGCAGAGGCCGCGCTAAGCGGCCCTGCAAAAGGTGGGGAATTGTAGGCGGGCCCGCACCCTGAGTAAATTGATCTGGATCAGTGAAAAGGGCTACAGCAGGCGGCAAACATCCGCTTCCCAACGATATCCCATGCCGTACACCGCGCGAATAAACGGTTGGTCTGCATCCAGGCTCTCCAGCTTGCGCCGCAGATTTTTGATGTGGCTATCAATGGTGCGGTCGGTAACCACGCGGTAATCATCATAGAGATGGTTCAACAGCTGTTCGCGTGAAAACACTTTGCCCGGTTCCAGTGCCAGCGTCTTTAACAGGCGGAACTCAGCAGGCGTCAGCTCCAACTGCTGCTCGCGCCAGCTGGCCTGAAAGCGGCCTTCATCGATCTGCAGATGCGAGGCTAACTGCGCTTCCTCTGGTGAACGCTTCACGCGGCGCAAAATGGTTTTCACCCGTGCCACCACCTCACGCGGGCTGAAAGGCTTACAGATATAGTCATCCGCGCCAATCTCCAACCCGAGCAGACGATCAATCTCTTCAATACGCGCGGTGACCATGATGATCGGCAATTCGGAGAAGCGACGTATCTCGCGGCACAGGGTTAAGCCATCACGACCCGGCAGCATCAGATCCAGCAGCATCAAATCGGGTGGGGATTGCTGGACATAGTTAAGCGCCTCGTTGCCATCGGCAATGTGGTGCGTGCGATAGTTAGACGCCTGCAGATAATCAATCATCAGCTGCGCCAGTTTGGGTTCATCTTCAACAACAAGGATCAGGGGATCGTTATTATCCGGGCTCATAAGCTATTTCTGGTGAGGAACATACGGCAAGTTTAGCGTGATTTGCAGTCCACCTAAATCAGAGTGATCCGCAGAAATGCTGCCGCCATGTGCTTCAACAATGTTTTTACAGATAGCTAATCCCAATCCGGAGCCGCCGCTGGCGCGATTGCGCGAGTTTTCAGCACGGAAAAAACGTTCAAAAAGTTGTGCCTGATGTTCAGCATCCACGCCGGGGGCGCTGTCGGCAACGCGTAATTGCCAGTAATTATCCTGCTGCTGCAGACTGATACGTGTTTCGCCACCGGCATCGGTGTAGCGCAGGCTGTTTTCCAGCAGATTGGTGAACAGTTGCATCAGGCGATCGGGATCGCCAAAGCTCTCTGCCTTAGTAGGCAGCGCCAGATTGAGAGCTAACTCACGGCTGCGATAGCGCTCGCTAAAGCTGCCAGCCACCACTTCCAGCAAATTCACTACATCCACTGGCTGCTTGCGGTAGGCGAGGGCACCGGCATCGGAGAGGGCAAGCTGATGCAAATCGTCCACCAGTTTCGTCAAGACCACCACTTCACTTTGCAGCGAGGTAATGGCTTCCGGCGTCATTTTACGTACGCCATCCTGCATCGCTTCCAGTTCACCCCGCATAATGGCGAGCGGCGTGCGTAATTCGTGAGAGATATCCGCCATGAAGGCACGACGATTGCTCTCATTCTTCTCCAGCGAACTCGCCAGTTGGTTGAAGTCACGCGCCAGTTGTCCTATCTCATCGCTACTGCCGACTTCCACTCGCGCAGTAAATTTCCCGGCAGCCAGTTCGTGGGTGCCGTCCACCAGGCGTTTCACCGGTGCCAGTAAACCGCGCGCCAGCAGCCAGGTGACCAGTGCTGCCAGCAGCGTGGTAAGCGCGACGATCATCCAGCTGGTTTGCCGCTGCTGCTGATCAAAGTTGATATCGGTGCTGCGCGTCAGGCGCTCGGCGGGGGAGGCGATCACCCAACCCACCACTTTACCGGTGCTGGTGGTGATATTGCGCCGCGTGCCCTCCGGCGGAACCGGTGAACGTGGGCCAGACAGCACTTTGTATTGCTGATCGATGATCCAGAACTGGGTACGCCAACCGTGCGGCGGCAGCTGGTTACTGCTGCCTGGGTTTTGTTCCAGCGAGCGTAAAATGGTGAAAATTAACCGGTCATTGTTGCGTAGAAAATCCCAGTCGCCATGCTGCTCATACTGATCGGCCAGCGCATCACTCAGCAGCGTCAGGCGCTGCTCGTTGCCCTTCTTAATGTAATCGACAAAACCATGCTCAAAGCTGAGGCGTACGCCCCAGTGCATGGTGATGATCACCAGCATGCAGGTGGAAAAAATCGCCATAAACAGCTTGGCGCCAATGCCCAGTTTGACTGGCTGCTTCATGCTTTTCTCCTGCCTCTGAGATCGACGTTTTTACTGACATCTTTCGGTACGCGCCAGAACACCAGGGCGGGCAATATAATCACCAGGGCCATACTCAGATAGGTGTAAATAAAGGTTTGATGGGCGGCTGCGCTGTCGGTCACCGCGCCGTGCCCAAAGGCACCAAGCAGCAAGCCGGCAACGGTGACGCCAATACTCATTGATAACTGCATGATCATCGACAACAGGCTGTTGCCGCTTGACGCTAAATCATCCGGGAGCTCTTTAAGCGTCAATGTGTTCATAGATGAGAAGCGGATGGCGTTCACCATGCCTTGCAGCAGCAGGACCACGGGCAGCGCCCATGTCCAGCCCAGTAACGCCACCACAGGGAACAGCAATACCACTAAAGCCAGTGCAACGGTCGCGCCGACCAACGCATTGCGATAGCCAAACAGATTAACGATGCGCACCACTACGCGTTTGGTACCCATGTTGCCGAGCACCATCGGGATCATCATTAAACCGGCGTGGAACGGGCTGTAGCCGAGGCCCACTTGCAGGAAGATCGGCGTCATAAATGGCAGCATGCCGCTACCGATACGCCCGGTAAAACTGCCAAGCAGACCAATAGAGTAGATGCGGTTGTCAAACAACTTGAGGCTAAACAGCGCGTTGTCGTTGTTGCGGCCATGCATCAGATAGAACAGCAGGGAAAACACGCCAACCAGAATCAGTGCGCCAAGCAACAGCGGTGAGCCACCGGTGCTACGCTGCCCGTCCAGCGCCAGGGTCAGTGTCGCCATGCCCACCGCCAGCAGCACAAACCCCAGGAAATCGAAGCGTTTGGTCTGCATGGTGTAGTTCGGCATCAGCGTCAGGGTAGCGATAGCACCAATAATCCCGACCGGAATATTAATCAGGAAGATCCAGTGCCAGCTGGCGTACTGCACCAGAATCCCGCCCAGTGCCGGGCCGAGCAGGGGACCGACCTGGCCGGGTGTAGTGACAAAGGTCATGGCCGACATGTACTGCTCGCGCGGCACGATTTTCATCACCGTTAAGCGCCCAACCGGCACCATCATTGCACCGCCGATGCCTTGCACTACGCGCGCCATCACCAGCTGGTCGAGCGAGGTTGAAAACGCACACAGCACCGAACCGATACTGAACAGCACGATGGCGCAGAAGAAGATGTTACGCACACCAAAGCGGTCAGCCAGCCAGCCGCTGATCGGCAGCGTCACGGCCACCGTCAGCACATAGGAGACAATCACCGAATGCATATTCAGTGGGCTGACATTCAGGTCGCGCGCCATGGACGGTATCGCGGTGTTCACGATGGTGGTGTCCAGCGACTGCATAAAGAAGCCGAAAGCGACGATCCACAGTTGCCAGCGTACGGTGGCGTTTTGCGAGTTCATAGCCATTCCTGTGTTAAACCAATTTCATCAATCGCATCCATCGTAGCGGCGTAATTTATCACGCTTATCTGTAGCGGCGGTGCGGCTGATACATGCGCAATAAATTGCGCCGCTACGGGTCATTACTCAGCGATTAACACACGTTTACTTCTACGCCGGCTCAGCTTGTCCATCATCAGATACACCACCGGCGTGGTGTACAGCGTCAGCAACTGACTCATCACCAGCCCGCCGGCGATGGTAATACCCAGCGGTTGGCGCAGCTCTGCGCCATCACCGCTGGTCAGCACCAGTGGCAATGCGCCAAACAGCGCGGCCAGCGTGGTCATCAGAATCGGGCGGAAACGCAGCTGACAGGCCTGGAAAATCGCGTCACGCGCGGATAGATTGCCATTGCGCTGCGCCTCTAGCGCGAAATCCACCATCATAATGGCGTTCTTTTTGACGATACCGATCAGCAGCAAAATGCCGATTAACGCAATCAGGCTAAAAGGCGTGTTAAACAGCTCCAGCGCCAGCAGCGCCCCAACGCCCGCCGAGGGCAAGGTCGAGAGGATCGTCAGCGGATGCACGTAACTCTCATAGAGAATCCCCAGCACGATATACACCGCTGCAATCGCCGCCAGCATCAGGTAAAGCTGGTTCGATTGGGACTGCTGGAACACCTGCGCTGTACCGGCAAAGCTGCCGCGCACGCTGGAAGGCACGCCGAGTGCGGTGACGGTACGATCAATGGCGTCAGACGCCTGAGATAACGATACCCCTTCCGGCAGGTTGAATGAGATGGTGGACGCGGCGGACAAGCCCTGATGATTGACGGACAGCGGTGCGTTGGCTGGCTGCCATTTGGCAAACCAGCTCAGCGGGATCGCCTTGCCATCACTGTTAATCACGAACATCTGATCCAGAGCACTGATATCCTGGGTATAGCGCGGATCGACTTCCATCACCACCTTGTACTGGTTAAGTGGCTGATAGATGGTGGAAATCTGACGTTGCCCAAAAGCATTGTTGAGCAGCGCGTTGGCGGCTGACACATCAATGCCTAAGCGCGCCATGCTTTCGCGGTCATAGGTCAGGTCCATTTCGCTGCCGTTATCCTGTTGATCCGAGTTAACGTCTGCCAGCTCAGGCAATGCGGCAAACGCCTGACGGATTTTCGGCTCCCATTCCCGCAGATCAGCGAGATTATCCGACAGCAGGCTGTACTGATAGCTGGCGTTGGATTCACGGCCACCGATGCGGATATCCTGCACCGCGTTGAGATACAGGTTGGCACCGGGTTCTTTTGCCAACTTGGTGCGCAGGCGGGCAATCACTTCCTGCGCGCTTTCGCTGCGTTCTGACAGCGGCTTCAGGGAGACGAACATCGAGCCGCTGTTAGTGCGTGAACCGCCGGTAAAGCCAGTGACGTTATCCACCGCCGGATCGGCCTTGATGATGTTCATGAAATCCTGCAATTTGCCGCGCATCGCCTGAAACGAAATACTCTGATCCGCCGAGATAAAGCCGTTAAGACGACCGGTATCCTGTTCGGGCATAAAGGTTTTCGGGATCGAGATAAACAGCCATACTGTCAGCCCCACCGTGGCCAGCAGCAGCATCAGCACCCAGATGGCGTGATTCAGCACCCATCCCAGTGAGCGCGCGTAGCCGTTTTGCACTCTTAACATCACCTTCGCAAACCCACGCGTGCGCGGCTGGCTGCGTTTTGCCTGGGGTTTGAGCAGGTAGGCGCACATCATTGGCGTCAGGGTAATGGAGATAAACAGCGATATCAGGATCGCTACCGATAGCGTGATGGCAAATTCAGAGAAGAAGCGGCCAATAATGCCGCCAATCATCAGCAGCGGCAGGAACACGGCAATCAACGACAGGCTCATCGACAAGACGGTGAAGCCCACTTCGCGCACGCCGGTGAGCGCGGCTTGCAGCGGCTTCATCCCGGCCTCAACGTGGCGCGCAATGTTCTCCAGCACCACAATCGCATCATCGACCACGAAGCCCGTGGCAATGGTCAACGCCATCAGTGACAAATTATTCAGGCTAAAGCCGCACAAATACATGGCGGCGAAGGTGCCGATCAGTGAAACCGGCACCGCCGCAGCCGGAATCAGCGTGGCGCGCCAGTCACGCAGAAACACAAATACCACCAGAATCACCAGCGCCACCGCGATGATTAATGACTGTTCCACCTCCTGCAACGAGGCACGAATGGTGGGAGAGCGGTCCTGGGCAATTTGCAGATCGATGGCGGCCGGGATCACCTCATGCAGCATCGGCATCTCACTGCGGATACGATCCACGGTTTCGATGATGTTAGCATCCGGCGACTTACGCACAATCAACAGGATGGCGGGCTTGCCGTTAGTCATCCCGGCATTGCGTACGTCCTGTACCGAATCCTGCACATTAGCCACATCGCTGAGTCTGACAGCGGCACCGTTGTTGTAATGCACCACTAACGGTAGGTATTCGCTGGCAGTTTGCAGTTCATCGTTAGTGCGCACTTGCCAGCGCTGTTGCACATCATCAATCGCGCCCTGAGGACGGCGCTGGTTGGCGTTGCTGATGGCGGTACGCACCGCATCCAGAGAGACGCCCTGGTTGAACAATGCCTGAGGATTGAGATCGACACGCACCGCAGGCAGCGAACTGCCGCCGACGGTAACATCCCCTACGCCCTGAATCTGCGACAGCTTCTGCGCCAGCTGTGTTGAGGCATAATCATACAGCTGACCGGGATTATAAATATCCGAGGTCAGCGTCAGGATCATGATCGGCGCATCGGACGGGTTCGCTTTGCGATAGGTTGGGCGGCTCGGCATGCCGGTGGGCAGCAGGCTTTGCGCGGCGTTAATCGCGGCTTGTACGTCACGCGCGGCGCCGTTGATGTCACGATCGAAGTCGAACACCAAAATCACTCGCGTGCTGCCGAGTGAGCTGGTGGAGGTCATCTCACTGACGCCGGCGATGCGGCCAAGCGAACGTTCCAGCGGCGTGGCCACCGAAGCAGCCATGGTCTCCGGTGACGCACCGGGCAGTGAGGCGGTGATAACGATTACCGGGAAATCGAGTTGTGGCAGCGGTGCCACCGGCAGCAAGCGGAAGCCAAGAATCCCGGCCAGCGCTATCGCCAGCGTCAGTAGCGTGGTAGCGACCGGGCGATGGATAAACAGCGCGAAGAACTTCACGGCTGCGCCTCCGAGCGCTTAAAGCGACGACGCGTGGCGTGAGCCAGACGATCAAACAGCAGATAGATAACCGGCGTGGTAAACAGCGTCAGTACCTGGCTCAGTACCAGCCCACCGACCATGGCAATCCCCAGCGGACGCCGTAACTCCGCGCCAACGCCGGTGCTCAACATCAGCGGCAGAGCGCCGAGCAGCGCGGCCAGGGTAGTCATCAGAATCGGGCGGAAGCGCAATAAACACGCCTGATAAATCGCCTCACGCGGTGCCATGCCTTGTTCTCGCTCTGCGGCCAGCGCAAAGTCGATCATCATGATGGCGTTTTTCTTCACGATACCAATCAGCAAAATAATGCCGATGATGGCGATGATATCCAACTCGTTGCCGCTCAACATCAGCGCCAGCAGCGCGCCAACGCCCGCGGTGGGCAGCGTGGAGAGAATAGTGATCGGATGAATAAAGCTTTCGTACAGCACGCCGAGCACGATATACATCGCCACTACAGCGGCGATAATCAGCCACACCGTGCTGGTAAGCGCGGCTTCAAAGGCCAGCGTGCTGCCCTGGAACTGCGTCATCATCTCGGCGGGCATGCCCACCTCATCTTCCGCTGCGCTGATGGCTTTCACCGCTTCACCCAGCGAATAGCCCTCGGCCACGTCAAACGAGAAAGTGGCGGAGGGGAACTGATCGAGATGATTGATACTTAACGCCGCATGACGCTCCTCAACCTGCGCAATGGCGCTGAGCGGCACGCTGCCGCCTGCGCTGCTGGCGAGGCGAATGCCGTCGAGACTGGCCAGACCCGGCGTTGCCTCACTGTTCTGCTCCAACACCACGCGATACTGGTTGGCCTGAGTGTAAATGGTGGAGATCAAGCGTTGCCCAAAGGCGTTATACAGTGCGTTATCCACATCCGCCATGGTAATGCCGAGGCGGCTGGCGCTGTCGCGATCCACGCGGATAAAGGCTTCGAGCCCTTGATCCTGCCAGTCACTGCTGACATCGCGCAGTTCTGGCAAGGTATTTAATTGCGCCAGCAGTTTCGGCACCCAGGTGCTCAGCGATTCCAGCGAGCCGGATTGTAGCGTGAACTGATAGGGCGTGCGGCTGGCCTGGGTTTCAATGGTTAAATCCTGCACCGGCTGCAACCACAGCGAGACGCCGGGCACTTTATCGATCTCCTGTTGCAGCCGTTTTTGCACCGCAGGAATACGATCGTCACGCTCACTCAGCGGTTTAAGATTGATCTGCAAGCGTGCGCTGTTCAGAGCAGCGTTGGTGCCATCGACACCGACAAACGACGTCAGGCTCTGCACCGCTGGATCTTTCATGATGACCGAGGCCACATCACGGGTGCGCTGCGCCATGCTGGTGTACGACACCGATTGGGGTGCCTGTAAGGTGCCCTGAATAATGCCGTTGTCCTGCTGCGGGAAGAAGCCTTTTGGGATAACGATCCACAGCAGCACCGTGAGCAGCAGCGTACCAAAGGCGACGGATAAGGTCAGCCACGGATGCTGCAACACACGCGTCAGCCAGCGACCATAACCGGCAATCACCCGGTCAAACATCGCTTCACTGGCGCGCGAGAAGCGGTTCTGCTTGCGCAGCGATTCGGCACTCAACATACGCGCGCACATCATCGGTGTCAGCGTCAGTGACACCACCGCCGAGATCAGAATCGCCACCGCCAGCGTCACGGCAAATTCGCGGAACAGGCGGCCAATCACATCGCCCATAAACAGCAGCGGGATCAGCACCGCGATTAACGAGAAGGTCAGAGAGATGATGGTAAAACCGATCTCGCCTGCGCCTTTGAGGGCTGCCGTCATCGGCTTCTCGCCTTTTTCGATATACCGCGAGATGTTCTCGATCACCACGATGGCGTCATCCACCACAAAGCCCGTGGCAATGGTCAAGGCCATTAACGTCAGGTTGTTGATTGAGAACCCAAGGAAATACATGGCGGCAAAGGTGCCCACCAGCGACAGCGGCACTGCCACCGCCGGAATAATGGTGGCGGGGACGTTACGCAGGAACAGGTAGATGATCATTACCACCAGGCCAATCGCCAGCATCAATTCGTGCTGGGTATCCGCCACCGAGGCACGGATGTTGGTGGTGCGGTCGGTAAGCAGTTTCACATCCACCGATTTCGGTAGCGTTGCGGTGAGCGAAGGCAGCAGCGCACGAATACTGTCGGCGGTGGCGATGATATTGGCACCCGGCTGGCGCTGCACATTGAGCACAATGGCAGGCTGGCGGTTGGCCCAAGCACCCAACCAACTGTTTTCCGCACCCTGTTCGATGGTGGCGACATCACCCAGTCGCACCGGCGCGCCATTGTTATAGCTGATGATCAGCTTGCGGTAATCCTCTGCCGAGGTCATCTGGTCATTGGCGGCCAGCGTAATTGAGCGTGTTGGGCCATCAAGACTGCCTTTGGCGGAATTGACGTTGGCATTGGTAATCGCGGTGCGCACCGTTTCACTGGTTAAGCCGAGTGCGGCCAGCGCCTGAGTGTTCATTTTGACCCGTACCGCTGGGCGTTGCCCACCCGATAACGTCACCAGCCCGACACCGGAAACCTGGGAAATCTTCTGTGCCACGCGGGTTTCCACCATGTCCTGCACTTGCGTCAACGGCATGCTGGTGGTGGTGACTGCCAGCGTCATGATCGGCGGATCGGCGGGGTTAACTTTGCTGTAGACCGGTGGGTTTGGCAGATCGCTCGGCAACAGGTTGGTAGCAGAGTTGATCGCCGCCTGCACCTCTTGCTCGGCGACATCCAGTGAGAGCGTCAGCTGGAACTGCAGGGTCACCACGGAAGCGCCACCGGAGCTTTGTGACGCCATCTGTTTCAGCCCCGACATCTGACCAAACTGGCGCTCCAGCGGGGCGGTGATCGAGGAGGTCACCACATCCGGGCTGGCACCCGGATAGAGCGTCACCACCTGAATCGTGGGGTAATCCACTTCGGGCAGCGCCGATACTGGCAGAAAACGGTAGCCGAGCACGCCCGCCAACAGAATGGCGATCATCAATAGCGTGGTCGCCACCGGGCGCAGAATAAACTGGCGTGAGGGTCCGCCGCTACTGTCTGGAGGCATCACCTGCATTACTGACGCTCTCCACGGGCAGGCTGGGCCGCGCGGGTGCTGTGCGTGGCGGTACTTTGTGGCGATACCACTTCAACCGTTGCCCCTTCCGTCAGGCGGTCGAGGCCATCCGTCACCACGCGGTCACCCGCTTCCAACCCGGCACTGATCACCACTTTCTGGCTGTCTTGTAATCCGGCGGTGACGCGTTTTTTACTCACTTTGTTTTCGCTGTTCACTACCCAGACAAAGTGCCCGTCATTGCTCATCTGCAATGCTGCAGTGGGGATCACCACCGCATCCTGCAACGTATCGACTTTCAGCCGCGCATTGACAAACTGGTTGGGGAACAGCGTGTCATCTTCATTAGTGAAGCGGGCTTTGAGTTTGATGGTGCCGGTGGTGGCGTCAATCTGGTTATCCAGACTGAGCAGGCTGCCGCTGGTGAGCAGGGTTTTGTTGCTGCGATCCCAGGCTTCGACAATCAACGGCTGGCCGCTTTTCTGCGCCTTCAGGATCTGGCTGATGTTGTTTTCGGCGACGCTAAAGACCACGTCGATCGGGTGCGTTTCAGTGATCACCACCAAACCGGTGGTATCGCCAGAGGTGATGTAGTTGCCCACGTCGACCTGTTTCAGCCCGACACGACCGGAAATTGGTGCGGTGATGCGGCTGTAGGTGAGATTGAGCTGGGCGCTGGCGACGTTGCCTTCATCGGCCTTAATGGTGCCGAGGGTTTCACTCACCAGCGAACGCTGAGTATCCAGTTCCTGCTGCGAGACTAAGGAGGTTTTCGCCAGTTTTTCATAGCGGCTGAGATCGCGTCGCGCATTGGCGAGTGTTGCCTGGTCTTTTGCTAACTGGCCCTGCGCCTGTATTAAGGCCACCTGATAAGGTCGTGGATCGATCTCGGCCAGCAGTGCGCCCGCCACCACCTGCTGCCCCTCCTGGAAGTGCAGCGCCATCAATTGCCCGTCAACGCGGCTTCGCACCGTGACGGTATTCGCGGCGGTAACGGTGCCGAGACCGCTGAGATAGTAGGGCACGCTCTGAGTGGTTGCCGCAGAGGCCTGAACCGGCGCTAACGGGCGACGTCCCGCACCGCCTGCGCCGCGTCCATGATGCTGTTGCCCCTCGGCCTGCGGTTGCTTACTCGGCTCTGCTGGATGCTGCCACCAGTAATATCCGCCGGCCAGTGCGGCAATCACGACAACGGTTATCAGACTTTTTTTTAATCGGCTGCTCATGGCTAAGTTGCTCTCCAGCGGTTTCGTTTTCCCCACATGCGAAAGCAAAATAACCGTTTCGCAAACGAAATGATTGTAGTCGCCCGTGCCGGGCAAAAATTGAAGGAATTAAGAATATCGTCCTGCGCGCGCTAAGTATTCATATTACGTAAACATTTTGGCAGGAAAACGCATAAGCGCAGCGATTTCCTTTGCTAAGCTCAAAGACAGTCCTGTCTCGTTTCAATAAGGAGAACAAAATGAGTCAACAGAAAACCCGTCAGCTTGGCGATAGTGGTATTCAGGTTCCGCTTCTCACTTTTGGCGGCAACGTTTTTGGCTGGACAGTGGACGAGAAGACCTCGTTTTCGCTGCTGGATGCGCTGGTGGAGAAAGGGTTGTTCTTTATCGACACGGCAGATGTCTATTCGCGCTGGGCACCGGGTAATGAAGGTGGCGAATCCGAAACCATTATTGGTAAATGGCTGAAGAAAAGCGGCAAGCGCGACAGCATCGTGCTGGCCACCAAAGTCGGCATGGAATTGTCCCCTGAGAAAACCGGATTAAAACCGGCATACATTCGCCAGGCGGTGGAAGATTCGCTGCGCCGTCTGCAAACCGATGTCATTGATCTCTATCAGGCGCATCGCGACGATCAGGATACGCCGCTGGTGGAGACCTTAAAGGCCTTCGATTCGCTGATCAAGGAAGGCAAGGTGCGTGCGATTGGTGCTTCAAATTACAACGCTAAACGTCTGCAGGAAGCCTTGGATATCAGTAAGAAAGAGGGACTGGCACGCTACGAAACCTTGCAACCAGAATACAACCTCTATGACCGTCAGGAGTACGAAAGCGGTCTTGAGCAGGTGGCGGTGAAAAATGGTTTGGGCGTGATCAACTATTACTCGCTTGCCAGCGGTTTCCTCAGCGGTAAATACAAAAAGCCCTCTGATGCCAGCAAGAGTAAGCGCGGGCAGGGCATTGTCGAGAAGTATCTCAATGAGCGCGGCTCCCGCATTATTGAAGCGCTGGAAGATGTAGCGGCTTCACATGACGCCTCGGCCACTCAGGTTGCACTGGCATGGCAAATCGCGCGTCCGAGCATCACCGCGCCGATTGTCAGCGCCACGTCGCTGCAACAGATTGATGAACTGGTAAAAGCCACCGAACTACAGCTGAGTAAGCAAGAAATCGAAGAACTGGCGAGTGCCAGCAAAGCCTAGAGAAGCCTGGGGCGCTGCGGTGCCCCACCTTATCTTTCTTTTTTTGCCATGCAAAAAATGCCATTTTTGTAAAAAGATATTCATTCATAGACCATTGTCACAATTGCGTTAATTAACTATCACCTGATCTTTCACTGCGCACATATTTGCAAAAATTGACATATCCCCAGCACTATCCTCTGTTCGATCCTTTCCAGTAACTCACAAAAGAATAATGATCATGAACAGAAAAAAAGCAGTGCAGCATATGCCCCGCCTGGCAGCGGGAACCCTGATGTTTGCGATGCTGAGTGCATCTGCGATGGCCGCCGATGCATTCAGCGCTGACTCACCGTACATGTTTGGTGACTGGGGTGGTTACCGAACGCAGCTGGAGAATGACGGGATTAAATTCGACGTCAACTACACCATGGAAAGCGCCTCTAACCTTGGCGGTGGCGCGGATACCAACACCTCTATGCGTTACAGCGACCAGTGGGCGTTTGGCGCAAACTTTGACCTGGAAAAACTGCTGAACTGGCAGGATGCTGAGTTCCAGATGACCATTACCGACCGTAATGGCCAGAACATCTCCGATCAGGTGGCTGACCGTCGTACCGGCATGCTCTCATCCGTGCAGGAAGTGTATGGACGTGGGCAAACCTGGCGCCTGACGCAATTCTGGTTGCGTAAAGGTCTATTCAACGATGTGGTCGACCTGAAAGCCGGTCGCGTTACCGTCGGTGAAGACTTCGATAACTTTGACAGTAAGTTCCAGAACCTGGCATTTGGTAGTGGCCAGGCCGGTAACTGGCGAGGTGACCGTTGGTTCAACTGGCCGGTTTCCCAGTGGGGCGGTCGCGTAAAAATCAACATCACGCCTGAAGTGTTCTTCCAGGTCGGCTTCTATAACCAGAACAGTTCGAACTATGATCGCGGCGATGGTTTCCGCCTCGACACCAGCAATTCCGAAGGCAACATGGTGCCGGTGGAACTGGGCTGGAAACCGACGTTCGGCGCGGACAAACTGCCGGGTAACTACCGTATTGGTTATTACTACTCATCAGCGAACAGTGATAACTACGGCAGCTGGAGCAACGGGGCTTACCAGAGCCAGGATCACGCCTACGGCGGTTATGTGCTGTTACAACAGCAGTTGACCGCGCAGGGTGGCGATGCCAGTCGTGGCTTGGGTGTGACCGTGCAGGCCGTCATGAATGACCACAAAACTTCGAAAACGGATAACTACCAGTCCATCAGCTTTACCTGGAAAGGGCCGTTTGATGCACGTCCCCAGGATGAGATTGGTGTCGGTGCCGCACGTATTCACGTCAACAGCGCCTATACCCGCTCGCTGCGTGAACAGAATAACGCTAACGGCGAAACGGACTTCAATAGCCCAACCTATCTGCCGATCCAGGATGGCTCAGAGTACAACTACGAGATTTACTACAACGCTCAGCTGACCAAATGGCTGCAACTGCGTCCTAACCTGCAGTATGTGGTGGCACCGGGTGCCGTCAGTGAAGTGAAAGACGCCTTTGTTGGCGGCATCGCAGCGAATATTAATTTCTGATTCGCGGATGCAAACAAAATTGGCGGCCCACTTGGCCGCCATTTTTTATGGCTGGTCGCCATGAATGACGACCCTACAACGATTCTGCGTGGTTTTCGTAGGGCGCGCATTGATGCGCACCTGAATTTATTAACCGAACATCACCTCGGCCCAACGCGCCAGACCGGCGGTGACCGATCCAAAATCATCGCCACCGGCAATAGGTGTATCCGGAAGCGCCTGTTGCAGTGCCGCTCGCAGCACCGGAGAACGCGCGCTGCCGCCTGTCAGATAAATCACTTCAGGTTTGGTTTCGCATGTCGCCAGAGCCAGATGAACCTGCTCCAGAATCCGCTCCAGCGGCTGATTGATGGCTTCTTCCAACTGTGCGGCGCTGATTTCAGCCTGCAAAGATTGCGCAATAAACGCCAGCGACGCATCGGTCTCATTCTGTTCAGACAGGGCGATTTTGCTCTCTTCCGCTGCACGCACTAAACGATAGCTCAGCTTCTGCTGCCATACCTTAAGCAGGTGTGCCACTTTATCCGCTTCTTCGGCATCACGAATCAGGTCGCGCAACAGTTTGCCGCTTGCCGCTGAATAAAAATCGCTCTGCGCCGGAACATCGTTAATCGCCACCGCATTCCACCAGGGGAGCGCGGGCAGGGCGGTGCCTTTTTGCGTATTGCCGCCTAGACCCAGCAGCGGCATCAGGGTTTTGAACGCCAGGATAATATCCAGATCGTTTCCGCCTACGCGGCAGCCGCTGTGACCTAATAAACTCTCACGACGATCGGTTTTATTGCGCCATTCTGGTCCCATCAACAGCATCGAGCAGTCTGTGGTACCGCCGCCGATGTCGACCACCAGCACGCGTGTCTCTTTCTCCAGCGTGGCTTCAAAATCCAGCCCTGCAGCCACCGGTTCAAACTGGAATTCAACGTCACGGAAGCCCGCACGTTTCGCGGCACGCAGCAAAATCCCCTGTGCCTGCTGGTTGGCGTCTTCGCCACCTAAGCCCTGGAAGTTAATCGGGCGACCAATCACCGCCTGCTCAATCGGGCGGTCAAGCTGGGTTTCACCCTGCTGGCGGATGTGCAGCATCATGGCGCACACCAAATCCTCAAAGAAAGCAATTTGCTGCGGCTTGAGACCGTTGGCACCAAGGAAGGACTTTGGTGATTTCACAAACCACACGTCTTCAGGGTCAACCATATATTGTTGCAGTGCGGTGATGCCGAACTGCACGCTACCCGGCGTGACCTCGATATCTTCTTCACGGTTGAAACGCAGCGCGCGTTGCAACAGCGCCGTGCCTTCACTGTCCGGTGTCGGCACCTGATGATGACGATGCAGCCATTCGCTGATCGCTTCGCGCGTGGGCGCACAAATCATGGAGGGAAGCAGGCGCTGACCCTTCTCCAGTGTCAGCAGGCGCGGTGTGCCGTTATCGCTCACTGCGATAGAACAGTTAGCCGTGCCGTAATCGAATCCGATAAACATAATGATCCCCCATGCCAGAAAAAAAGGGGGCGACTTTAGCGCAGCCAGCGCGGGCTGGCAATAAGCAGGTGGTGATTACATCTGCACTTCCTGGTAAACGTGATATTGACCACGTCCCGCGTGTTTTGCGCTATAGCAGGCGACATCGGCCTGCGACATCACCACATTACTGATGCAGTTGTGCTGATCAATCTGCGTCACACCGGCGCTGGCACCCACGTGATAAGGCTGTTCATGCCAGATAAAGGTGAAGTCATTGACGGCAGAAACAATGCGTTGCACCACATCGCGCATCTGATCGACATCGCTGTTAGGCAGTAACACACCAAACTCATCGCCACCGAGACGCGCCAGAACATCGCTGCTGCGCAAATACTTTTGCATCAGATCCGCCAGTTCACGCAGCAAGGCATCTCCCGCGGCGTGCCCGGCGCTGTCGTTGACAGCTTTAAACTTATCCAGATCGATAAACACCAACACGTGCTGGTTTTTATTCGCTGCGGCATCATTCACCAGCCGCTTGAGCTGTTGTTCGAAGCTGTGGCGGTTTGGCAGACGGGTGAGCATATCGTGTGACGCGCTGTAACTCAGGCGCTTCATCATTCTGCGCGATTCACTGACATCCTGGATAACCATCACCGCGCCAATGCTCGCACCGGTCAGGGTTTTCAGCGGGGTGATGCTGTAGTGGATTTCTACCTGTGCGCCATCCGGCGTATGCAGCACCAACTCCTCTTCCAGGTCAGGCGAGGTTTTTTCATCGGGCAGGGTGCAAAGCAGCAGATTTTCCACGCGCGGTCCCTGTACCCCGCGCGTGATATTCAACAGATCGGTAATCGGGATGCCCGCCGCTTTACTCTGCGTCCAGCCACTCAGGGTTTCGGCCACCGGGTTCATAAAGGTTACGCGCATTTCATCATCGGTGCTGATTACCGCTTCACCAATCGAATCCAGGGTGATCGCCATGCGCTCTTTTTCCTGGAACAGCGCTTCATTCAACGCGCGCAACGAGGTGATGTCCTGACAGATGCCAAGCATGCGCTCTATCTGCCCATCCTGGCTCAGAATAC
This sequence comes from Type-D symbiont of Plautia stali, assembly GCF_001485335.1. Classification (NCBI taxonomy): domain Bacteria; kingdom Pseudomonadati; phylum Pseudomonadota; class Gammaproteobacteria; order Enterobacterales; family Enterobacteriaceae; species Type-D symbiont of Plautia stali. The sequence goes on from NZ_BBOC01000004.1 coordinate 129,471, forward strand.
GGTTGGCCTCGGTGCGGATATAACGCGGACCAGTAGGCAGGTTCACGCGATACTCCAGATGAAACGCAGTACGGCGCTCAATCGCCTGCTGGACAGTCAGAGCAGCAGATTCACGCTCGGCAGGTTCCAACAAATGCAACCAAAGGTCGTAAGTCGGGGTCTGATGGGGGCCTAGCGCGAACAACTCATACATGCGCTTGTCCCACAGCATTTCGCCATTCAGCAGATTCCATTCCCACACGCCAATTCCGCCCGCTTCGTTGGCCAGCGTGATGCGTTCCATCAAGCGCCGATTAACTTGCTCACTCTGTTTCAGTTCCGAAATATCGATGATCTGGGCGATGAAATAGAGCGGTTGTGAATTGGCGTCACTGACCATCGAAACCGTTAACCGCGCCCAGACAATCTCCCCATCTCGGCGGAAATAGCGCTTCTCCATGGTGTAGGTCAGGATTTCTCCCGCCACGAGCCGCTCTAACTGTTGTAAGTCGATATTAAGGTCGTCGGGATGGGTGATTTGCTGGAACGTCAGTTTCTTTAACTCGTCAGCGGGATAGCCCAGTGTTTGACACAATGATTGGTTGACCTGCTGCCAGCCGCCGCTGGGCGACACCAACGCCATACCAATCGCCGAATATTCCATGGCGTTACGGAAGCGGGTTTCACTTTCGCTGATATGGTGTTTTTCACGCTGGAAGGCATCCATCACCAGCGCCATGACATGGCTGGGCAGCAGCACCAGCAAGAAAGGTAACCAGGTGCTGACCTGGCCGAGCAATAAACCCGTTTGTACCAGGTTCACCCAGCCAAAAGCCAGCAGAATAGAGATAAAACTGGCATTCAGGAAGAACAGCAGGAATGCCTCGAATTTCGGCAATCGCACTGCGCACCAGAACAGGATCACGACAATAAAGGTAAAGGGCCACGGCAGGAAACGCAGTGAAAGATAGCTGGCGAAAAGCGTGAAGATCAGCGTCAGTAAGGTTTCCAACTGGCGGCCGGGGGTAATCAGTTGGCGTAGCGGCTTATTGGGCCACAGAAGCAGTACGGGGCCAAATGCCAGCACGCCGATGATTTCTGAAATCACCCAGGTGGAAAAGAACGGCAAAGAGGCTTTATGACCCACGTGCAGCATCCACAGCGCCAGCACCCCCCCGATCAGCGGGGCGATCAAGCCCGCGCACAAGGCAAAACGCACCCAGTCCAGCAGGGAGTGCAGCGGGGCTTTGCGGTCAAGCAGTGCGCGCAGCATCAGGCCGGCGAGAATAGCCTGTACCATGTTTAAAATGGCAAATTTAAGGTTGCTGAACGCGGGTCCAATCACCAGCAAGTTAGCTAATGACGTGCCAATGACACAGCTCAGCAGCAGTAAGGGAACACGTTTGGAGGGAGCACGAAACACCACCACGGTCATTAAAGCCGTGGAATACCAGAGCGGGGAAATACGCCCACTGACGACAATCAGTTCCAGACAAAACAACGTCAGCAAAAAGGCTAAAGCACCCAGCAATAAGGCGTTGAGCCAATTTCTTTGCGGTCTATCCTGTGAGGTCAATATCTCAAGGGTCATGCACGAATCCAGCTTCGCGCATCCGTTATACGACGAAAAATGCGCCATTCAATCTCTGCTTTGCATGCTAGCACATCTGCATAAGATGTCTGCGCAGAAATCAAATTTAGTCGCTATTCAAACGATTGACTGGCCCTTGTGAACCCGGTTACTGGCGGTAAAGATCCGCGCGGGTGAAGGGCTTTTCTAAACCGGCGAGATTGGCGGAAAAACGTTCGAGAAATTGCTGCGTGGTGGCAACGCGGCCATGGCCCATTAATACCACCGGCACTAATAACGCCACACACACTTGCGCCAGACTAAACCCTTTTAGCGCGGTGCGGCGTTGAGTGACCAGGAAGGCGCTGCTCAAGGTGAAGCCCAGCATCAGGCCGGTTAACACTTCGCTAAAGGAGTGAGCATGGATGACCAGGCGCGAGAAGCCCACCATCATCGGGATTAGATATCCCACACCAATGGTGACGGTACGCCAAAAAGCAGGGAAGCGGCCGGAGACCAGCCACATCATCACCGGCCAGAGTGTCGCTGACATGGCACTGTGTCCGCTGAAACCGGTGAAGTTAAATCTGGCGCTACCAATGCCAAAGCCGAGAAACAGGATTTTTGAGATGCTGACCAGCAAACCCGCCAGACCAAAGGCCAGCAGCCAATACCACACGGTTTGGCGGTTGTCGCTTTTCCATGGCAGTATCAGCGCGATGATCACCGCAGTGGGGATCAACAGCATGCTGTCACCAAAATAGGTCAGGGTTTTCCAGCTCATACATTTCCTTGTGGCTACGTTCGGTCAACCTGCGCTGGACAGAGCACAGGCAGATGAACAGTGTATCGATTATCTGTCTGGCTGCAAAAGGGGATATTCTGAAAAGCCTTGGGTCCATTTCTCTGGCATCAAACCGGTGAAATACCTATAATTGCCGCCAACTAACCCTCTCAATCGGCCCATTGTCGTTTCGGCTCCAATTGGCTCCAGTTATCAGGTCTTAAAAAAGTATGACTGACAAGTCTCATCAGTGCGTGATCGTTGGCATTGCAGGTGCATCCGCATCCGGAAAAAGTCTTATTGCCAGCACGCTCTATCGTGAAATCCGTGACCAGGTCGGTGACGAGCATATCGGTGTCATCCCCGAAGATGCCTACTATAAAGATCAGAGCCACCTCACCATGGAAGAGAGGGTGAAAACCAACTATGACCATCCGAGCGCGATGGATCACGACCTGCTGTTGCAGCACCTGCGTGCTTTAAAGGCAGGGCAGGACATTGAGTTGCCGGTTTACAGCTATGTTGAACATACACGCACCAGCGACTGCATTCACCTCAAGCCTAAAAAAGTCATTATCCTTGAAGGGATTCTGCTGTTAACGGATTCGCGCCTGCGTCAGGAGATGAACTTCTCGATTTTCGTGGATACGCCGCTGGATATCTGCCTGATGCGCCGTATGAAGCGTGACGTCAACGAGCGCGGTCGCTCGATGGACTCGGTCATGAGCCAGTACCAGAAAACCGTGCGTCCGATGTTCCTGCAATTTATTGAGCCTTCGAAGCAGTACGCTGACATTATCGTGCCGCGCGGCGGGAAAAACCGCATCGCCATCGATATCCTCAAGGCAAAAATCAACCAGTATCTTTAATTCACTCTGTCCGGATATGGACGTGACGCGCTAAGGTTGTCACAACAGTGGTGACCTTTCGCTACACTTAAATCATGGAGTACCAGCGATGAGATTGTGCGATCGCGATATTGAAGCGTGGCTCGACAACGGTAAATTAGCCATTGAACCACG